>NZ_JASCPO010000002.1:0-128191 GCF_029960145.1 Pseudomonas sp. PS01299
GGGCTTGCTCGCGAAAGCGTCAGTGCGGTCGACATTACGTTGAATGTCAGACCGCCTTCGCGAGCAAGCCCGCTTCCACAGGGAATCTGTGTCACTTGAAAGTCGAGGCCTGCATGTCTTTCGATCTCGCCGCACGCCTTGCTGCCCGCCGTGCCGAAAATCTTTATCGCCAGCGTCCGTTGCTCGAGTCCCCGCAGGGGCCTGAAGTGGTGGTTGACGGGCAGCCGTTGCTGGCGTTCTGTAACAATGACTACCTCGGTCTGGCAAATCACCCGCAGGTGATCGAAGCCTGGCGCGCCGGTGCCGAGCGCTGGGGCGTCGGTGGCGGAGCGTCGCATCTGGTGATCGGCCACAGCGGCCCGCATCACGCACTGGAAGAAGCCCTCGCCGATCTCACCGGCCGGCCGCGTGCGTTGCTGTTCACCACCGGCTACATGGCCAATCTCGGCGCGGTCACGGCGCTGGTCGGGCAGGGCGATACGGTGCTGGAAGATCGCCTCAATCACGCCTCGTTGCTGGATGCCGGTCTGTTGTCCGGCGCGCGTTTCAATCGTTATCTGCACAACGACGCCGACAGCCTGGCCAAGCGCCTGGAGAAAGCCACCGGCAACACGCTGGTGGTCACCGACGGCGTGTTCAGCATGGACGGCGATCTCGCCGATCTGCCGGCGCTGGCCCGCGAGGCCAAGGCCAAGGGCGCGTGGCTGATGGTTGATGATGCCCATGGCTTCGGCCCGCTCGGTGCCAATGGCGGCGGGATCGTCGAGCATTTCGGTTTGAGTCAGGACGATGTGCCGGTGTTGGTTGGCACCCTCGGCAAGGCGTTCGGTACGGCGGGTGCTTTCGTCGCCGGCAGTGAAGAGCTGATCGAAAGCCTGATCCAGTTCGCCCGGCCCTACATCTACACCACCAGCCAGCCACCGGCGCTGGCCTGTGCGACGCTGAAAAGTCTGGAATTACTGCGCACCGAGCATTGGCGGCGTGAGCACCTTAACCTGCTGATCCGCCAATTTCGTCGAGGGGCCGAGCAGATCGGTCTGCAACTGATGGACAGCTTCACCCCGATCCAGCCGATCCTGATCGGCGACGCCGGTCGAGCCGTGCGCCTGTCGCAGATGCTGCGCGAACGCGGCTTGATGGTCACGGCAATCCGTCCGCCTACCGTCCCGGCAGGAAGTGCACGCCTGCGCGTGACCCTGACCGCCGCTCACAGCGAGGCGCAGGTGCAGCTATTGTTAGAAGGACTGGCCGATTGCTTTGCCCAACTGCCGCCGGAGCCAAGCCATGCGTGATCGCCTGATTCTGCTGCCCGGCTGGGGCCTCGGTGTTTCGCCGCTGGAGCCTCTGGCCGCCGCTTTGCAAGGGCTTGACGAGCATCTGCATGTCGAGATCGAGCCGTTGCCGGAGCTCGATTCCAGCGACCTGCAGGACTGGCTCGACGAACTCGATGAACGTATTCCTCAGGACGTGTGGCTGGGCGGTTGGTCGCTGGGCGGCATGCTTGCCTCTGAACTGGCAGCACGGCGCGGCGAGCGTTGCTGCGGTCTGCTGACGCTGGCGAGCAATCCTTCATTTGTCGCCCATGAGCATTGGCCGAGTGCGATGCCGGGCGAGACGTTCGATGCATTTCTCGCCAGTTGCCAGACCGACCCGCGGATGACCCTCAAACGGTTCTCGTTGTTGTGTGCTCAGGGCGCGCCGGACCCGCGCGGCATGTCGCGGCTGCTGCTCGGCGGTGCGCCGAATGCGGCGGCCGAGATCTTGATGGCCGGGCTGGAATTGCTCGCACAGCTGGATACCCGGGAAGCGTTGCAGGCGTTTCGCGGCCCGCAATTGCACCTGTTCGCCGGGCAGGACGGCCTGGTGCCTGCGGAAGCGGCGGGGGCGTTGTTCGCCCTGTTGCCGGATATCGAAATTGGTCTGATCGAACAGGCCAGTCATGCATTTCTTCTGGAAGACCCCCATGGCGTGGCGGGTGCGATCCAGGCTTTTCTACACGAGTGCGGTGATGACTGATTTGTCTCTTGTTGCGCTGCCTGGCGGCTTGCCTGACAAGCGCCAGGTCGCGGCGTCTTTTTCTCGTGCGGCGGCCAGCTACGACAGCGTTGCCGAGTTGCAGCGCGACGTCGGTTCACAGTTGCTGCAGCGTTTGCCGGCAAGTTTTCTGCCGTCAACTTGGCTGGATCTGGGCTGCGGCACCGGCTATTTCACTCGCGCAATGGCCGAGCGATTTGTCGAGGATCATGGTTTGGCACTGGATATCGCCGAGGGCATGCTCAATCACGCCCGTCCTTTGGGTGGTGCGCAGCATTTCATCGCTGGCGATGCGGAACGTCTGCCGTTGCAGGATTCGACCTGTGAGCTGATCTTTTCCAGCCTTGCGGTGCAGTGGTGTGCGGACTTCGAATCGGTGCTCAGTGAGGCTTTTCGCGTACTGAAACCCGGTGGGATTTTTGCGTTTGCTAGTCTTTGTGTAGGGACGTTGTACGAGTTGCGCGACAGCTGGCGGCAGGTCGATGGTCTGGTGCACGTCAACCGCTTCCGCGAATTCGCCCGTTATGAGCAGTTGTGTGCCGCCAGCGGCTTGCGTACGGTGAGTCTGCAGAATCAGGCGCATGTGTTGCACTACCCGGATGTGCGCAGCCTGACTCACGAACTCAAGGCACTCGGCGCGCACAATCTGAACCCCGGTCGGCCGGGTGGCTTGACCGGACGCGCGCGGATTCTTGGGTTGATCGAGGCTTACGAGCAGTTCCGTCAGGCACAGGGATTGCCGGCGACTTACCAGGTGGTCTACGCCGTGTTGGAGAAACCCTTATGAGCGCAGCCTATTTCATCACCGGGACTGACACCGATGTCGGCAAGACCACCGTGGCTGCCGGGTTGCTGCATGCTGCGCGCTCGGCAGGGCTGAGTACGGCGGCGGGGAAACCGGTGGCTTCGGGTTGCGAGGTAACGCCCAGGGGTTTGCGGAATGCCGATGCGCTGGCGCTGCTGGCGGAATGTTCGGTGCCGTTGACTTATCAACAGGTCAATCCGGTGGCATTCGAGCCGGCCATCGCGCCGCATCTGGCCGCGCGTGAGGCCGGTGTCGCGCTGACCGTGCAATCGCTGCTGGCGCCGATGCGCGAAATCCTGGCGCTGAATGCCGATTTCACGTTGATCGAAGGGGCGGGTGGCTGGCGGGTGCCGTTGGCCGATCAGGACAATCTGTCGGATCTGGCCATCGCGTTGAAGCTACCGGTGATTCTGGTGGTGGGTGTGCGCCTGGGCTGCATCAGCCATGCGTTGCTGACGGCCGAGGCAATTGCTCGCGATGGCCTGCAACTGGCGGGTTGGGTGGCCAATATCATCGATCCGAAAACCTCGCGTCTGGAAGAGAATCTGGCGACGCTGGCCGAGCGGATTCCCGCGCCGTGTCTGGGGCGGGTACCGAAACTGAAGTCGCTTAGCGCCGAGGCGGTAGCTGATTATCTGCAACTTGATCTGCTCGATTAATGTTTTTGGCTATGACAAGGCACTGTGCCATCAGTATTTTTGACGGGTGTTTTTCTGGCGCCTCTGCTTCAATGGCAACCATTGATCCTTCCCAAGGATGAGAACTCCCATGGAAATCTCCGGTAACACAGCTTTTTATGCGGGTTTGAGCACGATTCAGACCGGTCAGAACCGTGTTGATCAGGCGGCCAGCCAGATCGCCAACAACACCATCGAGCGCTCGGTCACCAGCCAGTCTTCCGAGGCGCAGGTCGATCGTCTGCGCGGTATCGACCGCAGTCAGCAAATGGATCCGGGCAGCGCCATGGCCGAAATGGCCCAGGGCAAGTTTCAGGTAGAGCTGGGCACCAAGGTCGCCAAGGCTTCCGATGAAATGCTCGGTACGATCATCGATACGTTTGCCTGATTTTTTGCGTCTTCTGCCTGTTGAACGCCGCGCCTTGTCGCGGCGTTTTTCGTTGTAAGTCCTTCTCCCTCAACTAATCTTTTTTCATTGCCCGTGGCGCTTTGCAGTCCATGGCGGTTTGCCGTGTCCGGCATTTGAAAAAAGTCATGACGAACGGCAAAAGATCGACGCTTGACAAGATTTCGGCGTAAACGTATGTTTCAAACAACTGTTTGACCGTCACAACAAATCAACGCGGTCGTTCATTCCCGGTTACATCAGCAGAGGTTTATCGCTATGCCTGACTACAAGGCCCCCTTGCGTGATATTCGCTTCGTTCGTGACGAACTGCTCGGTTACGAAGCGCACTATCAAAGCCTTCCAGCTTGCTCCGAAGCAACGCCGGACATGGTTGACGCCATTCTTGAAGAAGGCGCCAAGTTTTGTGAGCAGGTACTGGCACCGCTGAACCGCGTGGGCGACCTCGAAGGCTGCACCTGGAGCGAGTCCGGCGTGAAAACCCCGACTGGCTTCAAAGAAGCCTACAAGCAATTCGTCGAAGGCGGCTGGCCAAGCCTGGCGCACGACGTCGAGCACGGCGGTCAAGGCCTGCCGGAGTCGCTGGGTCTGGCCGTAAGCGAAATGGTCGGTGAAGCCAACTGGTCGTGGGGCATGTACCCAGGCTTGTCCCACGGCGCGATGAACACCATCTCCGAGCACGGTACCCCTGAGCAGCAAGAAGCCTATTTGACCAAACTGGTTTCCGGCGAGTGGACCGGCACCATGTGCCTGACCGAACCGCACTGCGGCACCGACCTGGGCATGCTGCGCACCAAGGCCGAGCCTCAGGCCGATGGTTCCTACAAGGTTTCCGGGACCAAGATCTTCATCTCGGCCGGTGAACACGACATGGCCGACAACATCGTCCACATCGTACTGGCCCGCCTGCCGGACGCTCCGGCTGGCACCAAAGGCATTTCCCTGTTCATCGTTCCAAAATTCCTGCCGAACGCCGATGGCACCCTCGGTGCGCGCAACGCAGTGAGCTGCGGTTCGCTGGAACACAAGATGGGCATCCACGGCAACGCCACCTGCGTGATGAACTTCGACGGTGCCACCGGTTTCCTGATCGGCCCGGCGAACAAAGGCCTGAACTGCATGTTCACTTTCATGAACACCGCACGTCTGGGTACCGCGCTGCAAGGTCTGGCCCACGCCGAAATCGGCTTCCAGGGTGGCCTGAAATACGCTCGCGATCGTCTGCAAATGCGCTCCCTGACTGGCCCGAAAGCGCCGGACAAGGCCGCTGACCCGATCATCGTGCACCCTGACGTACGTCGCATGCTGTTGACCATGAAGGCCTTCGCCGAAGGCAATCGCGCGATGGTGTACTTCACTGCCAAGCAGGTCGACATCGTCAAATACGGCGTCGACGAAGAAGAGAAGAAGAAAGCCGACGCACTGCTGGCGTTCATGACGCCGATCGCCAAGGCGTTCATGACCGAAGTCGGTTTCGAAGCCGCCAACCACGGCGTGCAGATCTACGGTGGCCACGGCTTCATCGCCGAGTGGGGCATGGAGCAGAACGTTCGCGACAGCCGCATTTCGATGCTGTACGAAGGCACCACCGGTATCCAGGCACTCGACCTGCTGGGCCGTAAAGTGCTGATGACTCAAGGCGAGGCCCTGAAAGGCTTCACCAAGATCGTCCACAAGTTCTGCCAGAACAACGAAGGCAACGAAGCCGTCAAAGAATTCGTTGCGCCGCTGGCTGCACTGAATAAGGAATGGGGCGAGCTGACCATGAAGGTCGGTATGGCTGCCATGAAAGATCGCGAAGAAGTCGGCGCGGCCTCCGTGGACTACCTGATGTACTCCGGTTACGCCTGCCTGGCCTACTTCTGGGCCGACATGGCACGTCTGGCCGCCGAGAAGCTGGCAGAAGGCACCGGCGACGCTGCGTTCTACACCGCCAAGCTGCAAACCGCGCGCTTCTACTTCCAGCGCATCCTGCCACGTACCCGTACCCACGTGGCCACCATGCTGTCGGGCGCCAACAACCTGATGGACATGAAAGAAGAAGACTTCGCACTGGGCTACTAAGCCTCAACGCGGTCTGACGAAAACCGTTGCTCCCTCGGGGGGCAGCGGTTTTTTTGTTGCTGAATCGCTCAGCAACCCGGGTTTTCTGCCGTTAAAGAGACTGCGTGTGATCTGGATCACATTGTGTGTGCTTAACTGGCCACATTGCAGGCACAATGCCATCTCTTTGATATGACGGGTCGGAGCTTTACCCTTGCCGCGTTCTTCTGCTGTACGTTTCAGCCATTTCCTACCTTCACTGCTGTTGTTGCTCGCGGGGTTGGCGGCTGCGTACGTCAAAGACCTCAACGTATTCTTCACTTCGCTGTTCAACGTGTTGCCGACCCTGGTGCTGCTGTTGGGCGGCGCTTACTGTGCGGTTTACCGACGTCAGCGCGAGCTGTTTCTGATGCTCACGGTGTACATCGCCTACTTTTTGCTCGACACCCAGACCGACTATTACCGCGACAATGGCAAAGTGCGCGAAGACGCCGCCGTGGTGTTTCACCTGGTCTGTCTGCTGTTGCCGTTGCTGTTCGGGCTGTTCGCGGCGTGGCAGGAACGCACGCATCTGTTCCAGGACATGGTCGCGCGGTTCGCCGTGTTGCTGGCCTTTGGTAGCGTTGCTCTAGGCCTTGAACAGAGTTATCCGCAGGCGCTGCTGATGTGGCTCTCGGAAATCCGCTGGCCGGCGCTGCACGGCGCCTGGATGAGCCTGATCCAGATGTCCTATCCGGTATTCCTCTCGGCGTTCCTGTTGCTGGCCTGGCAATACTGGCGCAATCCGCGTCCACTGCACGCGGCGCAATTGGTCGGCCTGCTCGGGGTGTTCTGGATGCTGCCGAAAACCTTCATCCTGCCGTTCACCCTGAACATCATGTGCAGTCAGGTGATGCTGATGATTGCCGCTGCCGTGGCGCATGAGGCCTATCAAATGGCCTTCCGCGATGAACTCACCGGTCTGCCGGGGCGGCGCGCGCTCAATGAGCGAATGCAGCGTCTGGGCCGCAACTATGTGCTGGCGATGAGCGACGTTGATCACTTCAAGAAATTCAACGACACCCACGGTCATGATGTCGGTGACCAAGTACTGCGACTGGTCGCCAGCAAGCTGTCGAAAATCAGCGGCGGCGGTAGGGCGTATCGTTATGGAGGTGAGGAATTCGCCTTGGTGTTTGCGGGCAAAACCCTCGAGGAGTGCATGCCGCACCTGGAGGTGATTCGCGAGTCGATTGCCTCCTACAACATCCAGTTGCGCAACCAGGAGAGCCGTCCGCAGGACGATCAGCAAGGTCGTCAGCGTCGTAGCGGCAGCGGTGCTTCCAGTGTTTCGGTCACGGTCAGTATCGGCGTCGCCGAGCGCGTCGAGCAACGGACGCCGGAAGAAGTCCTCAAGTCTGCCGACCAGGCGTTGTACAGCGCTAAGGGCGCCGGGCGTAACTGCGTCATGGCGTTCGGACAGAACCGTCGCGGCGCGGTGCGGATGGACAGCGCCGCTGGCTGACTCAAGCCACACGTCATCACTCAAAAGCCCGCTGATTGCGGGCTTTGTTTTATCTCTGAATGCTGGTGACCAAAAATAACAAATCAGTCACCGGTTGACCCTATGTGTCGCAAAAGTTGTTGAGGTACACTCGGCCTCAACGAAAACACTCTTCCACGAATCACCTGTTTAGATCTTGCGAGGTTTGCCATGGCTGACTACAAAGCGCCGCTGCGCGATATGCGCTTCGTCCTCAATGAAGTATTCGAAGTCGCCAAACTCTGGGCCGAACTGCCGGCCTTGGCCGAGACTGTCGATGCAGAAACCGTAGAAGCCATTCTCGAAGAAGCCGGCAAGGTCACCAGCAAAAGCATCGCCCCCCTGAGCCGTGCGGCCGACGAAGAAGGCTGCCACTGGAAGGACGGTGCCGTCAGCACCCCGGCCGGTTTCCCACAGGCCTATCAGACTTACGCTGAAGGCGGCTGGGTCGGTGTCGGTGGCGATCCGGCCTACGGCGGCATGGGCATGCCCAAGGCCGTTTCGGCTCAAGTAGAAGAGATGGTCAACTCCGCCAGCCTGTCGTTCGGTCTGTATCCGATGCTGACCGCCGGCGCCTGCCTGTCGATCAACGCCCACGCCAGCGAAGAGCTGAAGGCCGCCTACCTGCCGAACATGTACGCCGGCATCTGGGCCGGTTCCATGTGCTTGACCGAGCCGCACGCCGGCACCGACCTAGGCATCATCCGCACCAAGGCCGAACCGCAGGCCGACGGTTCCTACAAGGTCAGCGGCACCAAGATCTTCATCACCGGCGGTGAGCACGACCTGACCGAGAACATCATCCACCTGGTGCTGGCGAAACTGCCCGACGCACCGGCTGGCCCGAAGGGCATCTCGCTGTTCCTGGTGCCGAAGTTCATGGTCAACGCCGATGGCAGCCTGGGCGCGCGCAACCCGGCCAACTGCGGTTCGATCGAACACAAGATGGGCATCCAGGCATCCGCGACCTGCGTGATGAACTTCGACGAAGCTGTGGGCTATCTGGTCGGCGAGCCGAACAAGGGCCTGGCGGCGATGTTCACCATGATGAACTACGAGCGTCTGGGCGTCGGTATTCAAGGTCTGGCCAGCGGTGAGCGTTCCTATCAGAACGCCGTCGAATATGCGCGCGATCGTCTGCAGAGCCGTTCGCCGACCGGCGCGCAGAACAAGGACAAGGTCGCCGACCCGATCATCGTCCACCCGGACGTGCGTCGCATGCTGCTGACCATGAAAGCCTCGAACGAGGGCGGTCGCGCCTTCTCCACTTACGTGGCGATGCAACTCGACACCGCCAAGTTCAGCGAAGACTCGACCACTCGCAAGCGCGCAGAAGACCTGGTCGCACTGTTGACTCCGGTGGCCAAGGCATTCCTCACCGACCTGGGCCTGGAAACCACCGTGCACGGCCAGCAGATTTTTGGCGGCCACGGCTACATCCGCGAGTGGGGCCAGGAGCAACTGGTGCGTGACGTGCGAATCACCCAGATTTACGAAGGCACCAACGGCATTCAGGCGCTGGACCTGGTCGGGCGCAAGATCGTCGGCAGCGGCGGCGCGTTCTACAAGCTGTTCGCTGACGAGATCCGCCACTTCACCGCAACCGCCAGCACTGACCTCGGCGAATTCACCAAGCCGCTCAACGATGCCGTCAGCACCCTCGACGAGCTGACGGCGTGGCTGCTGGATCGGGCGAAAACCAATCCGAACGAAATCGGCGCAGCCTCGGTCGAATATCTGCAAGCGTTCGGCTACACCGCTTATGCCTACATGTGGGCACTGATGGCGAAAGCCGCGCTGGGCAAAGAAGCCCAGGAGGATTTCTACGCCAGCAAGCTGGGTACCGCACGCTTCTATTTCGCCCGTCTGCTGCCGCGTATCCACTCGCTGAGCGCGTCGGTGAAGGCGGGTAGCGAATCGCTGTTCCTGCTGAATGCTGAGCAGTTCTGATGATGTAACGTCATGTAAGCATTCTCTTACATGACGTGCTGCTGTTCTCCCATAGGCGTAGATTGGATCCACAGCTAATCTACAACTCATGGACGTCGCGCAGGAAGCGCAAAGCAACAACACGGACACGTAGGATTCTGCCAGGGTGGCGGAGTGAAATGGATGTCAGGGAAACAGTCTGCAAAGCCCCGCTTCGGCGGGGTTTTCTTTTGCCTGCAGAAAAGTTTTCAGGCCAGCGGATCCAGTGGCGGCGCGACTTTAAGCGGTTTGTCCTCACGCTGAATCACTTCTTCCAGCAATGTGCGCAGTAACGCCAAAGACGCCTGCTGGCGTTGCACATCGCGGCACACCAGCCCAACCTTCAGCGGCACCCGTGGTTCGCTCAACGGCTTCCACAACAGATCCTCATCGTCGTATTCCTTCTGTGAACGCCCGGGCAGCACCGTCGCCAGTTTGGTGTGCGGCAGACTGTCGAGAATCCCCAGCATATTGTTCAGCTCGGCCTGTACTTGCGGGCGCCTACCCAGGCTGGTCAACTGAGCCTGCCAGATCTGTCGGATCTGAAACTCTTCGCCCAGCAGCAACATCGGCAATTCCGCTGCCTGCCGCATCGAGACCTTCTTGAATTCACGCAGCGGGTGATCCGCCGGGATGACCAGCGTCAGTTCGTCCTCGTACAGCATCACGCCATGCAGCCCCGGTTGGCGCGGCGGCAGGTAGCTGATGCCGATGTCCAGTGAGCCGTTGAGCAAACGGCGCTCGATCTCCAGCCCCGTCAGTTCATAGATCTGCACCACAAGATGCGGCTGCGCCTTGCGCACCCGTTCGAGCATTTGCGGCACAAGGCTGGTGTGCACGGTTTGCAGTACGCCGATCGCCAGCGTGCGCAAGGCCTGCCCCTTGAAGTTGCCCAGCGCTTCCCGCGCCCGCTGCAAACCGTCGAGCAGCGGCAGGGCGTGGTTGTACAGCGTGTGCGCGGCAAGGGTCGGCAACAGGCGTTTGCTGCTGCGTTCGAACAGCGTGACGTCGAGGTTCTGTTCGAGCTGGCGAATCTGCTGCGACAGCGCCGGTTGCGAAATCGACAGGCGTTCGGCGGCCCGACCGACATGGCCCTCTTCGTAGACCGCGACGAAATAACGCAGTTGTTTGAAATCCATAAGTAATACTTATCGAAAATGCTGGTAAATCGAAATGGCCCGAAGCCGTCAGTGAGCCTAGTCTAACCGCAATCACAAGGCTTACAGGGCCAGAGAGCGCGATGAATAGCGTTTGCTTCGACAATGTTTGCATAGGCGGTTCAAAAAACCTCAAGCGAGGTTTTTTGCAATGAATCTGTTCAGTCTGCGGCGTCAGGCGCCGAGTCTCGATGACCTCGCTTTCGAGGCCGGTCCACCCCAGGCAGGCGATAGCCTGAATGCCGAGCGACTGATGCCCAGCGTCGAGCGACCGGCGCAGGTCTTCGTGCGTGGCCAGGGATCCTGGTTGTGGGACAGCAACGACCGCGCTTATCTCGACTTCTCCCAGGCCGGCGGCGCCAACAGCCTCGGCCACAGCCCTTCGGCGCTGGTCAAAGCCATCGCCAGTCAGGCCCAGGCGCTGATCAATCCCGGTTTCAATCTGCACAACCGCGGCATGCTCAGCCTTGCCGAACGCCTGTGCGCCAGCACCTCCAGCGATCAGGCTTACCTGCTCAACAGCGGCAGCGAGGCCTGTGAGGCAGCGATCAAACTGGCGCGCAAATGGGGCCAACTGCATCGTGGCGGCGCCTCGCGGATCATTGTTGCGAAGCAGGGTTGCCATGGCCGCAGCCTGGCAACGATTTCCGCCTCGGACAGTTGCAACCTGCACAACCGCTTCGCACCGTTGCTGCCGGGTTTCGATCTGGTGCCGTTCAACGATTTGCCGGCGCTGCATGCGGCTGTCGATGCGCAAACCGTGGCGATCATGCTCGAACCGATCCAGAGCGATGCCGGGGTGATTCCGGCCACCGAGCATTACCTCAAAGGCGTCGAGCGTCTGTGCCGAGAATTGGGCATTTTGCTGATCCTCGACGAAGTGCAGACCGGCATCGGGCGCTGCGGCACATTGCTCGCCGAACAGTCCTACGGCGTGCGCGCCGATATCGTTGTGCTCGGCAAAGGCCTCGGCGGCGGTGTTCCTCTGGCGGCGTTATTGGCCCGTGGCAAGGCCTGCTGTTTTGACGCCGGTGAACTGGGCGGCACTCATCACGGCAACGCGCTGATGACAGCGGCCGGTCTGGTGGTGCTTGATAGCGTGCAGGATCGGGTATTTCTCGAGCAGGTCAAAGACCTCGGCCAGCACCTGCGCGAAGGTCTAGCTCGATTGGCACACCGCTACGGGCATGGCGAACTGCGTGGTCAAGGTCTGTTCTGGGGATTGAGCCTGTCAGAGGATTCCGCTGATGCCGTAGTCAATGCCGCCTTGCACGAAGGCCTGCTGCTCAACGCGCCGCAAGCCAACTGCCTGCGTTTCACCCCGGCACTCAGCGTCAGCAAGGCCAACATCGACGAAATGCTCCTTCGCCTGGCCCGCGCCTTCTCGCGAGTGCGTACCGCGCAACTGCAATGCCGCAAAGGGATTGCCGTCTGAGCTGAAGTTTCCTACCCGATTTGAAGAACCGTCTCGCGGTATAACGCACGCCCCACGCCTGATTCTTTTGGCGTGGGGCGTTTTTTTGTGCCCGATGGTGGCGATCAAATGGCGTTTGCACTGAACCCTGAAGAACGGCGCAGGTCGATTAGCTTGTATGGCTCATGTGAGCCAACCCCCATTCAGGAGCTGACCCATGGACTTCATTCGTATCATCATCGCTATTCTGTTGCCGCCACTGGGTGTGTTTCTGCAGGTCGGGTTCGGCGGGGCGTTCTGGCTGAACATTCTGCTGACGCTGTGCGGTTACATTCCGGGGATCGTGCATGCGGTGTACATCATCGCCAAGCGCTGAGTTCAGCGGCACCAGATAGATAGCTTTCGCGAGCAGGCTCGCTCCCACAGGGGATTTGTGTTGTGAACACGGTCAACTGTAGGAGTGAGCCTGCTCGCGATAGGGGCACCGCTATTTTGAAATGTAAATGCGGCGCTTAGTCCGCCAACCCCATCACCCGCCGATAAAACTTCCACTCCTGCTCCAGCGCATGCGCTTGATTCACCGCGCGGCGAAAGCCATGGCGCTCCTCGGCGTAGTAATGCGCCTCGACCGGGATGCCGTTTTGCTCCAGCGCCGCGACCATGTCGCGGGTCTGTTGCGGCACCACCACCGCATCCAGTTCACCCTGGAAGAAAATCACCGGCACACGGATGTTGCTCGCATGCAGTAGCGGCGTGCGGGCGGCGTAGCGCTCGGCATCCTGTCCGGGATCGCCGATCAGCCAGTCGAGATAATCACCTTCAAACTTGTGGGTCGCCCGGGCGAGTGCCACCGGGTCGCTGACGCCATAGAGGCTGGCGCCCGCGCGGAACACCTGCTGAAACGCCAACGCGCATAACGTGGTGTAACCCCCGGCGCTGCCGCCGCGGATAAACGCGCGCTCGCCGTCGATCAGACCTTGCTCGGCCAGATATGCCACCACTGCGCAGGCGTCCTCGACATCCACCTCACCCCAACCCAGATGCAACGCCTGACGGTATTCGCGGCCATAACCGCTGCTGCCGCGATAGTTGAGATCGGCGACGGCGAAGCCGCGTTGCGTCCAGTACTGAATGCGCGGGTCGAGCATCGGGTAGCAGGCCGAGGTCGGACCGCCGTGGATGAACACCATCAGTGGCGGTCGCACTTCATCGTTCATCGCCGGATAAAAGAAGCCGTGAGCCTCACCGCTGCCGCTCGGGTAGCGCAAGGTCTGCGGACGGCTGATGCGCTCCGCTGGCAAAGGTGCAACACCCCCGGCCAGCACTTGCACCGAGTGGGTGGTGCGATCAATAGCGATCACGGCCGAAGGACTGATGGGCGAGGCGGCGATGCAGTAGATGAATTGCTGATCCAGCGCCAGATGCCGAAAGCGGCTGTAGTCGCCGGTAAAGTCTTCGCCGTCGAGCGCCAGGCGACCAAAACCGCCTTCGCTCCAACTTGCCAGAAACGAATCGCCTACCGGCAACCAGGTACTGCCACCCATCTGCCACGGGGCGGGCGCATGATCGGCTTCGGCACAGGGCAGTCGCTGCAAACCGTCGGACGTTTCGCCCCACGGCTGCCAGAATCCGCCGCGATCAGTCAGGCACAACAGGCGTCCTTTCGCGTCAAATCGCGGTTGCTGGATCGACTCTTCAAGGTCAGCCCCCGCCACGCAATGCGGTGCGCCGAAGCCACCCTCAGCCAGACGCTCGGCAACCATCAATCGGGTGGATGTCCAAGGCTGATGCGGCCGACTCCACTCGATCCAGGCCAGTCGCGAACCGTCCGGGCTGATGGTCGGCGCAGCGTAAAAGTCAGCACCTTCCGCCAGCAAATGCCGCGTGCCATCAGCCAGATCAATCGCTACCAGCCGATGCTGGTCGCGCAGTTCCTCGACCGCCAGCACTTGGCCGAACGCAAAATGCAGATCGCCATAACGACACTCGCCAGAAGTCAGCACCTCGGGCGCGCCATCCAGCGCCTGCCGATACAACTGCTGATCCGCCTCATTGACGAAAACCACCCCGTCCGGCGTCAGACAAAACGCGCCACCGCCATATTCGTACACCCGGCTACGCACGCTGAAGCCATCCGGCGTCAGACATTTCGCCGCGCCGTCGCGCCAGTGCCAGATCCGGCACGCAGCATCTTCGGGGCGATATTCATTCCAGAACAAACCGTGGGCACCGAGTTGCAGTTCGGCGAAATCCATTCCGGCGGCGACAGCCTGGGCGGCGCTGAAAGGCTCAGCCCTTGGCGATGAGGCGTGAGTTTCGTTCATTACGGAAGGCCAGTTGTTCGATGGTCTGAGTGGCGGTCTCGGCTTCTTCGCGGGCCTTGAGAATCACGCCGTGATGGTCGGACTTGCTGCACACCGGGTCGGCATTGCTCGCGTCCCCCGTGAGCATGAACGCCTGACAGCGGCAGCCGCCGAAGTCCTGTTCCTTCTCGTCGCAGGAGCGGCATGGCTCGGGCATCCAGTCGTAACCGCGAAAGCGGTTGAAGCCGAACGAGTCGTACCAGATATGCTGCATGCTGTGGTCGCGCACGTTGGGAAATTGTACCGGCAGCTGTCGGGCGCCATGACAGGGCAGGGCAGTGCCGTCCGGGGTAACCGTCAGAAAGATGCTGCCCCAGCCGTTCATGCAGGCTTTCGGGCGTTCTTCGTAGTAGTCCGGGGTGACGAAAATCAGCTTGCACGGATGCCCTTCGGCTTCCAGTTTGGCGCGGTATTCGTTGGTGATGCGTTCGGCGCGCACCAGTTGCTCTTTGGTCGGCAACAGGCCGACACGGTTGAGCTGTGCCCAGCCGTAGAACTGGCAGGTGGCGAGTTCGACGAAGTCCGCTTCGAGCGCAATACACAGCTCGATGATGCGGTCGATCTTGTCGATGTTGTGCCGGTGGGTGACGAAGTTCAGCACCATCGGATAGCCGTGGGCCTTCACTGCACGAGCCATTTCCAGTTTCTGCGCGAAGGCTTTTTTCGAGCCGGCGAGCAGGTTGTTCACTTGCTCGTCGCTGGCCTGGAAACTGATCTGGATGTGATCGAGACCAGCCTTTTTGAAGTCGCTGATCTTCTGCTCGGTGAGGCCGATGCCGGAAGTGATCAGGTTGGTGTAGAAACCCAACTGTCGCGCTTCACGGATCAGTTCGGCGAGGTCTTGACGTACCAGCGGTTCGCCACCGGAAAAGCCCAGTTGCGCCGCGCCCATCTCCCGCGCTTCGCGGAACACCTTGATCCACTGCTCGGTGCTCAGCTCTTTGCCCTGCTCGGCGAAATCCAGCGGATTGGAGCAGTACGGGCATTGCAGCGGGCAGCGGTAAGTCAGCTCGGCGAGCAACCACAGCGGCAGGCCGACTTCAGGTTTTGGCGGTACTTGCACCGATGCCTCAGGCAAGTTCGATCCAGTGCTGCGCACGGGCAACCTCCATGAATTGCTCGATGTCTTCACCGAGCTCGGGCACGCCGGGGAACTGCTCGTCGAGTTTGGCGATGATCGCCGCGACATCGCGTTCACCGTCGATCAAACCGCCGATCAGCGCGGCGCTGTCGTTGAGCTTGATCATGCCCTCGGGGTAGAGCAGCACGTGACCTTTTTGCGCCGGTTCGTACTGGAAACGGTAGCCGGGACGCCAGGTCGGGATCTTGCTGCGATCAAAACTCATAGGGTGATTCCTTTGTGCCAGACCCGCTGCTCGGTGACGCTGTGATACGGCGGGCGGTTCAGTTCGTAAGCCATGCTCATGGCATCGAGCATGCTCCAAAGAATGTCCAGTTTGAACTGGAGAATTTCCAGCATGCGCTCCTGACCCTCGCGGGTCTTGTAGTGCTCGAGCGTGATCGCCAGACCGTGCTCGACATCGCGCCGCGCTTGACCCAGGCGAGTGCGGAAATATTCGTAACCGGCCGGGTCGATCCACGGGTAATGCTGCGGCCAGCTGTCGAGACGCGACTGGTGGATCTGCGGCGCGAACAGTTCGGTCAGCGAGCTGCTGGCGGCTTCCTGCCAACTGGCGCGGCGGGCGAAGTTGACGTAAGCGTCGACGGCGAAACGCACGCCGGGCAGCACCAGTTCCTGGGAGCGCAGCTGATCCGGGTCGAGGCCGACCGCCTGACCGAGACGCAGCCAGGCTTCAATGCCACCGTCTTCACCGGGGGCGCCGTCGTGGTCGAGCAGGCGTTGAATCCACTCGCGACGGATCTCGCGATCCGGGCAATTAGCGAGGATCGCCGCGTCTTTCAGGGGGATGTTCACCTGATAGTAGAAGCGGTTGGCGACCCAGCCCTGAATCTGCTCGCGGGTGGCCCGGCCTTCGTACATCGCCACGTGATACGGGTGGTAGATGTGGTAGTAGGCGCCTTTGGCGCGCAGGGCGGCTTCGAATTCGCTGGGGGACAGCGGGGTGTCGGTCATTGCGGTTCTCCGGGGGAACAACCGTTGGAATTCTGGGTGTCTGTTCGGACGTCTTCGCGAGCAAGCCCGCTCCCACAGGGTTTGTGAACGCCACAGATCCAATGTGGGAGCGGGCTTGCTCGCGAAGAGGCCATCCGCTACAGCACAATACTCATGCCGTCATAAGCCACTTCAACATTACGCCGCGCCAGCTCCGCGCGCTCCGGCGAATCTTCATCGAGAATCGGGTTGGTGTTGTTGATGTGGATAAGCACCTTGCGCTGCTCGGGCAACTGCTCCAGCACTTCGAGCATGCCGCCGGGGCCGTTCTGCGCCAGGTGGCCCATCTCGCGACCGGTGCGGGTGCCGACGCCGCGGCGCTGCATTTCATCGTCATCCCACAGCGTTCCGTCCACCAGCAGGCAATCACTGGCGGCCATGATTTCCAGCAGCGATGCGTCGACTTTGCCCAGCCCCGGTGCATAGAACAGTTTGCCGCCGGTGTTCATGTCTTCGACGATCAGGCCGATGTTGTCGCCCGGGTGCGGGTCGAAACGGTGCGGCGAATACGGTGGCGCGGCGCTGCGCAACGGCAGCGGGGTGAAGCGCAGGTTCGGGCAGGCAGCGACAGTGAAGCTCTGGTCGAGCTCGATGCGATTCCAGCTCAAACCGCCGTTCCAGTGGGTAAGCATCTTGAACAGCGGGAAACCGGTGCTCAAATCTTCGTGAACCATGTCCGTGCACCAGACCTGATGCGGGCAGCCTTCGCGCAGGCTGAGCAGGCCGGTGGTGTGGTCGATCTGGCTGTCCATCAGGATGATCGCGCTGATGCCGGTGTCGCGCAGTGCACGGCCCGGTTGCATCGGGGCGAAGCTCTGCAGTTGCGCGCGGATGTCCGGCGAAGCATTGCACAGCACCCAGTTCACGCCATCATCGGAAATTGCGATGGACGATTGGGTGCGGGCCTTGGCATTCAGGCTGCCGTCGCGAAAGCCTGCGCAATTGACGCAGTTGCAGTTCCACTGCGGAAATCCGCCACCGGCGGCCGAACCCAGAATCTGGACGAACATGAACGCTCCCATCTTTCAACGCTGAAAATAAAACGCCCCGGCGAGCCGAGGCGTTGCACTGCAAGTCTGCGTAGGCAGAACTCAGCGGCTGGCGAAGTACATGGTGACTTCGAAGCCGATACGCAGGTCGGTGTAAGCCGGTTTTGTCCAGGACATAGGGTGACTCCTCATTGGGTGGGTGGGATAGCGCTGTCCATAGTTATAGTCCACGGCAGCGCAGGGATGTTCCAAATAGTTAGGCTGCTATGTTACTCAAAATTTCAACGGTATTGCCCGTGAATCTTTGAGAAAGCTCCTTGCAGCCTGGGTAATGATCATTTTGTCGCTTGCCACGGCGCGCCGGGTGACGATTCGCTGGCCAGGCAGCGCCAGCCGCCCTTGGCGTTGAGCAAGCGCTGCGCTGCCTCCAGCAATGTTGAGCGTTTCAGTTGACCAATGGCTGTGTGCAGTTGCGCCAGATAATCCGACGAGTGGCCGGCGAGCTTGGCCTGCCACAGCAGCTCGGCGGCGTCCTTGTCGGACAGATGATTCTCAGCGAACTGATCTGTGAGTGACTGGCGTTGCTGGTTGAAGTCCTCTTCATCGAGGTTTTCGATCAGCGCAGGAATGCCCTCGAGGAACTGCTGGATATGCCCAAGCAGTTCAACGGGCGCAGTATTTGGCGACTGCACACCAAACAGCAATCCACTCTGGCCATGCATCTGCCGCAGGGCGCTGAACACCGCGTAGCCCAATTGCAATTCGACTCGCAGGCGTTGATAGAACGGTGTCTGACACAGCTGCGCGAGCAAGCGCCAGGCGGCTTCGTCGGCGATCTCGCGGCTGGCGGTCGGGCAGAACAGCAGCAAGGCGTGTTCGCTGGACACGCTATCGATGTGGCTCCACAGATGTTGCGTATTGATCGTCGGCGCTGCCGGCAATTGATTGTCCGGTGTGCCGGGGATGCGGCTCAGGGCCAGGCCCATGGCCGATTGCGTCTGTGTGTTGAGGCCAAGGGCCAGTCCGTCCCAGCGCGAAGTTGTCCACAGCTGTTTGACGTCGTGCGACTCGACGGCCGATGACAGACAATATTCAGGCAACGCCTTGAGCAACTGGCGGATCGGTATCAACGGTGTTTCTGCCTCTGCGCTCGCTGAATCGGCGTCAATTTGCGTCAGACATTTCAGCGCGTGCTCCAGGACACTGGGCATCGGCTCCTGCAAGCCCGTCAGTTTCAGCAGCCACTGAGTGCCGGTGGCACTGAACGCCAACTCGACGCCGGCCTGCCGCGCGTCTTCCTGCGTTTCCCGCAGACTGCGTCGCAGCTTGCCTTGCAGATCTGTGCCGGCCGCCGCCTGCGTTTGCCAACGCAAGTAAATCGCGCCGTGGTCGCTATGATCCGGCAACGCCTGGCTGAACTGCATCGGCGAACGCTCACGCCGACCGCGCGAGCGATCCTGAGCGAAAGTCCGCAAGCCACGATGGGCGCTGGTCTGGCCGCGAATCAGGCCGGCGTTGGCCAGCGGCTCGTTGGAGCCTAGAAAAGGATTGGCGGCAGGCAGGTGCCAATGGTCGCTGAAGTTATCCACAACACCGATTTCGCGCAGGATCTGTTTGAGCGCGACCACGCCGTTTTCCGACAGACCGTTTTCGCGTTGTTCACTGTCGAGCCGCGCCAGTTGCAGGGCGCCGCTGATTTGCTGCTGACGCTCACGCAGCTTGGTGTATTCCTCGCGCAACGCTGCCCAGTCCTGTTGCGCGGCAAAGAAGCTCAACCAGTCCAGAAACTGTTCACGAATGGCGCTGAAGGATTCGGCTGGGGTGGTGAATTGCAGATGCAGCAGCGCTTGTCCGGCGAACTGATACAGCGGCACGGCTTTCAAACCGTCCGCGAGGCGTTGTTGCTGCAAATGGGCGAGCAGCCCGCCGGGCTTGGCGATGTTCAGCCAATGGCAGAGAAACGCCAGCGCTTCGGCGGACGAGTCGGGCAGCGCTTCGAAAGCGAACAACAGATTGCCGCTTCGCTCGCCGACCTGTTGATAACTTTTTACCGCCAATGGCAGCGGCGCTGTTTGCTCGACCTTATTCCCAACCGGCAGCGTGGCGGCGAACTGCTGCGCCAGTACGCGCAATTCCTCGATGCTCTGCGGCCCGACCAGGCTCAGCGTCATTTGTCCGGTGCGATAAAACTGCCGGTGGAAATCTTTCAGCGCCTGTTGAAACGCTGGTAACTCAACTTTCAGGCTGTCGCGATTTCCCGCATGAAACCCGCGCAGCGGATGTGTGGCCGGCAATCCCTCGTACAGCGCCAGTTCCTGCTGAGCCGTGGGATCTTGCGACCACGCGACAAATTCTGCGTCCAGCACTTCGCGTTCGCGCAACTGATCGTGCGGATTCATACGCGGCTGGGCGAGCATGTCTGACAGGCGCTCGAGCCCGGCACTGAAGGCCGAGGTCGGCAGTTCGAAGAAAAAGTCGGTGGTGCGTTCACGGGTACTGGCATTCACTTGGCCACCGTGACTTTGCACGTAGGCCATCAGCGCCTGACTCGCAGGAAAACGCTCAGTGCCGAGAAACAGCAAATGCTCAAGAAAATGCGCCAGCCCCGGCCACTCCAGTGGCACATCATGGCTACCGGCCGCCACCCGCAACGCAGCGGCGCTGCGCTTCAAGCCGGGCACCTGACGCAGGGTCACGCGCAAGCCGTTTGGCAGGGTTTCAGTGTGGGGGCGGGGGTGAGTCGGCGCAGGCATGGGCACTTCCAGAACAGTGAAGTGCCAATGCTAGCGGATTGGGTGGGGTCAGCGCTTGTTCAACGCATGGTAAAGCTCGGGACGACGGTCGTTGAGGTAGCGATTGGCGGCGCGGGAATCGGCCATCAACTGTCGATCCAGCTCACCGACGATCAACGCTTCATCAATTCCGGCCTGGGCGATACGGCTGCCGTCCGGCGCGGCGATGCTGCTTTGTCCGCAATAGTGGATCTCGCCTTCCTGCCCGCAATAATTGGCGTACGCCACGTAACACTGGTTTTCGAAGGCACGGGAACGCACGGTAACGTCAGCGACGAAATCGAACGGAATCATGTTTGCCGTCGGCACCAGAATCAGCTCGGCACCGGCCAGGGCCAGACGTCGCGCGTTCTCCGGAAACTCCAGGTCGTAGCAGATCAGAAAACCGAGCTTCCAGCCGTTGAGTTCAACCACCGGAAAATCATCTTCGCCGGGGCTGAACATCGATCGATCGAGATCGCCGAACAGATGAGTCTTGCGGTAATTGCACAGGCGCTCGCCGTGCGCGTCGATCAATTGCACGGCGTTGTAGATCTGCCCGTCGGCCGTGCGCTCGGGGTAACCGTAAGCAATTGCCAGCCCGGCGGCTTTGGCGATTCGACCGATCTGTTGCGCCCATTCACCGTTGTAGACCTCGGCCAGTGTACTGACTGCCTCGGCGCCGATGTTGTAGCCGGTCAGGAACATCTCCGGCAGCACCAGCAGGTCGGCACCCTTGGCCTCCATTGCCAGTTGCTGCAGGCGATGCAGGTTGGCGGCGGGTTCCAGGGGCAGCGGTGGACATTGGTAAAGGGCTACACGCATCGGGGATTCCTCTTACTCGGGCAGGGCGATAGGGCCGATGTCTTTGAACACATCACCCGGGCCCGGGTTCTCTTTATGTGTCGAACCGCCGAAATGCTTCATGATCCCCCACACGGCGTTGAGCGACGTCTGCACCGCGCCTTCGACCCACGCCGGGGTCCACGATACGTCGTCACCGGCGATGAAAATCCCCCGCTGCTCCGCGGGCATGTCGTCCTGCATGAAGTGCGCGTACATGCGCTGGTTGTAGCGATAGTGGCCGGGCAGGGCGCCTTTGAATGCACCGAGGAAGTACGGGTCGGCTTCCCACGACACGGTGATCGGATCGCCGATGATCCGCGCGGCGATATCGACTTTCGGATAGATCTTCTTCAGCGCGTTCAACGCCAGCTCTACGCGTTTTTCCACCGGGTGCGGCAGCATCTTCAGTGCATCGCTCATCCACGAGTAGGACAGGCAGATCACCCCCGGCTTATCGTCACCGTTGTCGAACAGATAGGTGCCGCGGGTCAGGCGATCGGTGAGGGTCATGCTCATCAGGTCGCGACCGGTTTCCGGGTCCTTGTCCTTCCAGAATGGCCGGTCGACCATCACGAAGGTCTTCGACGACTGCATGTAGCGCGTGCGATCCAGCGCCATCCACATCTTCTGCGAGAACAGGGTTTCGTCGCATTCGATCTGCGTGGTCAGTAGCCAGCTCTGGCAGGTGGTCAGCACGGCGGCGTATTCGCGGGTGTCGCCGTTGTTGTCGGTGACGGCGAAACGGCCGTCCGGGGCGTGAGCGATTTTCTTCACGCCGGAACGTGGCGCGCCACGGTGCAGGGATTTCAGACTGGTGCCTTCAGGCCAGTGCACGCAGCGCTCCGGCACATGCCGCCAGATGCCTTGCGGCACTTGTTCCACACCGCCAACCACCAGATGCTGGTGATCGTCGCAGTTGGTCATCACCACGCGGAAGATTTCCAGCATCGAATTGGGGAAGTCCGAGTCCCAGCCGCCGGTACCGAAGCCGACCTGACCGAACACTTCGCGGTGATGGAATGACAGTTTGGCGAAGGCTTTGGAAGTGGCCACGAAGTCGTAGAACGTGCGGTCGTCCCACAGTGGAACGAGTTTATTCCACAGTTCTTTGAGGCGTGGTACGTCGCGCTCACGGATCGCTTGCTGGATATCAGCGAACTGCGAGCCAGCCTCCAGTGCATCCGCCCAGGCGTCAGCCACTTCCTGGAACAGTGCAGGAAGATCCTTCAGGCTTTGTGCGTAATGGGTTTTGCCTTCGAGGTCGATCACGGTGCTGCCGGAAGCCGGCGTCAGCGGGTTCGGGAAAGGTTTTGTCTCAAGACCGAGCTTGTCGACGTAGTGGTAGAACGCAGTAGAGGACACCGGGAAACGCATGCCGCCCAGCTCCGCGACGATGCCATCGGTGCCGTTGAACGCTTGCGAACGCAGGCGGCCACCCAATTTCGAGGCCTCGTACACCACTGGTTTCAAGCCGAGCTTCATCAGTTCATAGGCGGCCACCAGACCTGCGATACCGGCGCCGACAATCGCCACTTCAGCGCCGTGCTGGTGTTCCGGAATGCTGCCGAGACCGGCCGGGTGTTCGATCCAGTCGTCGAAGGCGAACGGAAAGTCCGGGCCGAAAATGGTGACGGGTTTCTTACCGTCTGCAGGATGGCGATTGTTCTTGTTCATGGCTGACCTTGCTGGCGACCCGACGCAGGATGCGCGTCTGAGTATAGGAAAAGATGCCAGCCATTCTAGGGAGCGTAGAACACGTTAATAAGACGCAAAGTGTCGTCGTTTTGCCAGTTAATTGATCAATATGACGATTAATGACTGCATTCCGACCAAATGTAGGAGTGAGCCTGCTCGCGATGAGGCCATCAAGCTCACCAGCGCTCAAACCGGCTGCCCCCGATCAATCTTGCTGCTCAAAATGATCGAAGTCGTGGTCTTCTCAACCCCATCCACCCCGCCAATCTGATCCAGCAATTGATCCAGTTGCTCCGGCGAGTCGGTGCGCAGCCACGCCACATAATCAAATTCGCCACTCACCGCACACAACTGCTGCACCTGCGCCATCGCGCTCAACCGGCGCAATACCTCTTTGCCGGAACGCGGCTGCACCTTGATCCCGACATACGCCTGCAACCCGCCATCGACCACGCGCTGCCCCAGACGCACGCCGTAACCGGTGATCACTTTGGCTTTTTCCAGCCGCGCCAGTCGCGACGTCACTGTGGTGCGCGCAATGCCCAATTGGCGGGCAAGCATGGCCACGCTCTCGCGAGCGTTGATTTGCAGGGCGGCGATTAGCTGCCGGTCGATTTCATCGAGCACGGGCGGGCGGATGTCGGGCAAGGACGGCTCCATAGGGCGCGGATCTTGGAGCGAGCATGTTACAGGCTCAACCGACGAGACGCTTGTGGGCGGTAATCGAATGATTGGCCAACGGGGCGCGAAGAGTGGACAGAAAAATCCGCGTAATTGCGCGGATTTTTATGCGTTGGATTGACCGTTATCTGGCCATTCTGCGTAAGGCTTGATCGATAAGTTCGATCTGGAAGCGGTATCGGAGATTTACGCGTTTGAGCAATACCGCTCCTATTGAAAGACCGAGTACCAAGGCAATGATCATCAATAAGGCGCTATCACCCCAGTTTCCGCTCACAGGTCCGGCCAACAAGGTCTTACTGATCCAGGGGAAACCGCCGAATTTTTCCGCGCAGACGTAGGCCGTTCCCAGCAGAGCAAGGGCTGCAGCTTTTTCTCCAAAAAACAGGGCGACACGCGCTTCTGCTCGATTGATTCTGAGTTCGAGCCAATACTTTGCATCTAGAAGTGCCACTTCCGAATGAGGTTCAAGTGAATCTACCAACGCATTCTCGTGTCTGACATCGGCAATCATGCTTTTCAAGGTGATGGTCTCCCATCGGAAAAGCGCGTAGACCAGTGCCGCCATGGGTGTAAGCAGTGACAGCAAAGTAGATATTGTCGAGAAGAACACAAGATAGAGAGCCAGATATTTGGCCTCTTCCGGCAACGGAGTCTGCGACGTATGCCAGTAGGCCATGCAGGCCGCGACGGCCATCCCGGCACCGCCGAGAATGAGACACCAATTGGCAAATTTCTCCGCATTCACTTCGAGTCTGCTACGCCGTGCAGATGCCTTCAGGGGTCTGCATGTACTCAAGTGTTCAAGAACTTTGATGGTATCGTCGATGTGTATTTCTGGAAGTTCCTTTTCCATTACGCTCATTGCATGCTCCGTTGCGATTTGATTTTACGTATGACCCGCAGGCACCACTCACATCCAGGTGGATGGGGTCGACTGAGTGGCTGACGAGACACAAAAACAAAAAAGGCCTATGCCATCAAGCATAAGCCTTTGTATGTTTGGTGGGCCCACACGGACTTGAACCATTATGTGGTGCGTAAATATCCTGTTTAGATACTGTCCGTCCGGTCTTGTGGCCTGTAATCTCTAGAGGGAATGGGCAATTTTGGTAATCAGAAGATTCAGTGGCAACGTTTTCCAAATATAACCTCGGTGTGGCATTTGAATAAATGTCACCTCATCCCAGTTTTTAGATATCTATTGCTTCCGACAACGCAAGACATCCGATCTTGCCCAGCAGGCGCCCTCCGGTGCATGCTCGGAATATCCTAGTATTGTCAGGTGAGCCGCTGCCTGACATTTCTCAGATGCAGCGGAATGGAACCCCGCACTTCATCGCCGATGTCGCCAACCATGCACTAGAATTCAAGTGGTCACAAAAAAACCGACCTTAACCAATGACTGGTAGCCAGCGGATAACTCATCTGCATGGCAGTCTGCATCCAGCTCGGTGGATCTCTGCACGGGTCTCCAAACGCTGCACGCGATCTACAAAATGATCGCGTTGGTCACAGCTACCCTGCTGGCATCGAGCATAGGCTTCTCGGATAAGCTCAGCAGGAAGCTTTGCTCTTTAGCGACCTCCCGAAGGAGACTGTCCATGGCCACGGAGAGATGCATCAAGCCGTTAAACTTGTCTTCCGTGTTAAATATAAAGCGAGATCCATCTGGTACTATCAGTCGCCTCGCTTCTTCCTTGTTGTTCCACAAGTAATCCAAATATCTTTGGGTCTCAGCTAATATCGCTAATTCATAGTAGGCGCCAACGGAGAGACTATGCATGTTGGCGTGGTACATTATTGAGGCAATATCAAAGCTGGAGATCGTTACAGCTTTTCCTTCCGCCTCGAGATCTGCCTTTATGTTTTTACATAATCTTATTGATTTGCGGAGCCCACCAATCGTGGTTTCACATCGTTCTCGTATTTTTTTGATGTGCAGGAAAGGCCAGTTTTCAATCGTGGTGTTTTTATGCGAATCTAGGATGGTGACAGCACGGTCATGTTTCTGACCAGATGCTTGATAACTAATAGTGTCATGCCAGTGGGAAGGCACGACATCAACTGGACGCGCTAATGACCCTCCTTGCAATTTAATGGCCTTGGAGCCAGAGGTGTCAATTGTCGCAGCGGGAAACGCATCGCGAAGAGCTTTACTAATTTCCCCCCTGCGATCAGTTAACACCCCAACTGAGGTGCGTGAGGTCGGTGAACGGTACTGACCCGATGTACTCATGTACCCACGGGCATCATAGGTATGAAAGTCAGCTTCTATCGCTAAAAGGTCGACATCACTGAACCCTCGAATATGGACATTCAGCGGTACTGAGCCCTGTAGCTCGAATTCAAGACTGCCGCTTGTCCTCTTCGACAACTGGTTGCTAACCCGTTCTGCGGTTTCGATGCTGATGCGGGTGTAGGTAGGATCTACCTCTTGCATAGCGCCTAAAGCAAAAGTTGTATTCGGCTTGTCTTTGACCCTATGTTCCCACGCCTCTTTTGTAAGGCTTCGGTTCACGATGAAATCCTTCGCATCCATCGCGATTACAGAGGATCTATCAAGGCCCGAGCGTCTGGAGCGCAGACGATTGATTCGCTCGTTAATTGGTGTGTTCATTTTTTCTCCTCAGCTCCATTCGCCCATAGGTGGGCCGACCGTAACCGTTAAAATAGTCACCCTGTGCGCAATCTAGTGATTTAGTAAACAAAAGGTTTGCGCTGCCAACATGTCCCCGAAGCTCAGGTTCGCCGGGATTAGGATCATTCCGGTAGTTATAAAGAAGGCGGTATCCGTCAGCTTCATCGTGAACCAACGCCGCAGTGATACTGTTGGAGCCTGATTGATGTGTCTTCAATCGCACTCTAATCTTGTCCCAAGTTTGACAAATATATACATCGGCTTGCCAAGAGCGAATCGGATTTCCTTCGGTGTCCAGTGTTGTTCCAGTGCACTGCCACTCTCCCGACAGATCAGGAACTTTTAGATATTTAACTGCCCAGCGCCATTTCCAAACTGTCTTATTGAATAGAGCGTACAGCAGAGCAAAAACTATACCTGCGCCAATTAGTGACAGGGCTGTCGGTGGAAGATTTACAGGCAGGTCATACTTTTTAGCCAAATCTTCAGCTGACAGCAGCAAAAAAACCGCAATGCCGGAAATCGCGCTTGCCAGTAGTGTCAAATACCTACCAATCAGAGCTCGATTTACCCCGCCCAATAGGCTGTATTCATGATCGTGAATCATCAGACGCAACCTTCAATAGACTTAATGTCCCGGAAGCCCATTTACCTGCAGAAGATGGGCAGCAGCAATGCCGCCCAGAGCTTCCGATGAAACTTCAAAACTACTGGGTATGGCATACCGAGGAACACGTCCGGCAACCGTTCGACTGCTGGTAGGTGTTGCGAGCCTGGCGAACAGCGGTCACACAGGAGGTGTGATAGCCAAGATCAAGGCGGTTATGGAGTGCCGGCAAATAGATGCACGTACTGGTATGCACCTCGTGGTCACCATTGGTCTGTGCATTACGGTTCACGAAATACTGAGCCATTTTTACTCACCCCGCTCTTTGTTCGATTGGGCGAGCACCGAGGCTGCTAAGGTCTTGGTGGTGGCGCTGTACTTGTTGCTGTCGAGGACATGACTGGCTTTAGTCTCCATATCGGCACCGGTTTGCTTGCCGGTCGACGCTTGAGCCATTGCCGACCCTGCCAATTCCTTCTGGATGGCCGAGGAGCTATCACTACGCAGAATTTTGGAGGCCAAGCTGGCCACGGGAGACGAAGTTTGTTTAGGATTTTTCGGCACGATTAGGTGCTCCTGTATCTATAAAAAATCGAATAGGCAGGAGCAACCCTTGAGCGGAAAACCGGGCTGAATGGTTGACATCCAAAGTCGGTTTTTCTCTAATGCGCGTCCCACCAGTGTCCGCATTGGTTCAGGGATTGGCGGGTATGTGTGCTCGGCGTCCAAACTTTGCACGCATACCCGCTGTGTTCACTGAAACCTCAGCCCCTCGCCAAAAACACAACATGTAGTGCTGTTTTCGAGATGACCTACAAGATAATGGGGCCGAAATGACATTGCAAGGCAACAGCCTGTGGATAACTTGTGCGCAAATGAGTGGTTGGATCCATTTTTTTTCCTGTATGTATGCCCAGCCCTTCTAAATCGCGGGGTACAACGTTTCGCCGTTGAAATATTTTGAAACACACTCCTTTCGCATGCCCCTTTTCCTTCTAGAACAGCAACCCTCTGCGTTTAAAAGTGACAATTCAGTGGCGTCATTACTTCGTTAAATCTGGTTTGGTTTTTTCCGTCAGGTGCTGTTCCTGAACTCTTTCCACGGTCAGTGGATGACGCTAAAAACCTCGACTGAAAACATTCGGGCGGGGTATTGCGGGGCTATTTACTCTGATCTATGATCACGCCAGGTGGTGATGGTCGCCTGGCGCCTGTTTCGCGAAGCAATAGCCCATCTGTGACACCCTTCAGTTTTACATCGGCATGTCCCTAACCAGACGCTGCCCGGTGAACAGGCAATCGGACACCTAAGCGTCGTAGATTTAGGAACCTTTGCCATGTCTGATTTTTCCCGGCTAAACATCTTCAAATCCCAAGCTAAACAGCTTGCTCGTGATCAGGGCTTGAAGCTTTCTGGCGCTCAAGAAACCCTGGCGCAGAAAGCAGGTTTCGCTGATTACCATGAGCTCTCTGTAATCGCCCAACGGAACCCCAAGGATCCGCGTCTGATGGTGGCTGTATTTGGGATCAAAGAGTTTACCCAAGCGATCCATGAGGACGATGTCTACGCCGACTTGGATCTGGAACTGGAAGACCAGCTCTCCGGCGCGATTGCGAATACCAATGCGAGTGGATTCAGGATTGATGCTCTTGAAGTTGGAACCGCTGACTATAGCGACGCAACCGGGAAGCTGACTTTAAAAGTCTCCCTGACCTACCAGGGGCAGCAAGATCAGGAGCGGGTGTATCACGGTGCCGCGTTCTTCCTTACTTCCACGGTCGATTTGCTTCGCCGCGAGGGTATGTGGTTGCTTGCAGAAGACGGCGTATCTATCTCCAGTATCGAGTCGGATGCTGATCGAGATCGTAAGTCTGAGCACGAGTATTGGGCTCAGGTGGAAGATGCTCGAAACAGCAACCGCATGTCGATGGCGCAAGCACTCGCGAGCGAGCTAGGGATATCGGTTGAAGATGGCGAGCTCTTGGCCGGATCAGAGATCACGACCAACGAGTCGGATGATGGGCTCGTGTACAGCTACTGGATCAATTTTGAGCCGGAAGCTGAAGGCGAACTGAGAGCAGACCTGCTGGCGCGATTCGGCTCTCTGGAGTACGAGCTGAACCCAAACTTCTTCGATGATGTTGAGCACGATTTCTGAGATTGATGAGGTGGTGGTCGACCTCACGGTGAGCACCTATTGGGATAGACTCTGCCCGGAGCAGCATGCCTACGGCTTCCACTACCCTTGCTCAAAAAATGCGGGCGGCTTGGCCGTTGATGTCTTCAGCGGCGCCGGCGCACCGGCGGAAAGCGGCATTCTTATTCAAGGATGCGCTGAAGAGCAGTGTGAGCGCTTCGATGCTGTCAACTGGCACACCAGCGACGCATCAGATACCGCCCGGTAGACTGGCTTTCTGAGTCATCTAAACTTTACGAACTGGGGATGAGCTTGCTGAAGGTAGTCTTTGACAAGCCCCGTGATGAACTGGTGGCCTTCATCAATCGTCATTGAAACCTGCGCGGGCTGTTGCATCATTTCTTGAAAGCCGTGCCTAGCATCGAAGCCGTTCAAGCTGAAATTGTTGGCTGAACAGGTGAATTTCTTCTCTTTTCGCTTGCTTCTAAAAGCCTTGAGACCCTTCCGTCTTTCCCATGTCTCAAGAGTGTCCAGTATCTTGTAGTAGGTGATCCAGCTGCTGTCTTGGTCGAGAAATTTTAGGAAGAGGTAGATATCCTCATGCTCAGCGGCCAGCATCATTAGGCTGATCTTCTGTGAGGTGCCAAGCGCTTTCCTGAGATCATCGCTCCAAGCTTGCCTGGAGATAGCAGGCTTGGTAAGCATCCCCGGAATATTTCTTTTTTCCTGCCTTGAGAGCTCGCCCCCCTCAAGCAGGATCTTGTAGATACTCAGCTTGTATGGCTCGCGCTCCAACAGCGCCGATGCACCATTGAACAGATTCAAAAGCTCGTAGGTGATCTGCCAGACTCCTTCCTGAGTTTGACCCTCGAACAGATTTGAATTAAATCGGAAGTCGTCGTTAGGGCAATCGTTCCGGTCATCTACTCCCCCCCAGAGCCTGAAGTAATTGATGCTGTGCCCCCATGTGCAAAGCTGCCTGATCTCCTGCGGGTTGCCGTTGAGCAACACTTCCCAATCACTTTGCATATGCATCAGATCCCTCCAAACTTGAGATCCAGATGCTAGCAAAAAAGTCAGTCAGTGACGGGCCCTTTGGGCTCCCGAGGTTATCCGTGGCTGGCAACCGGACATGATTGATCAAGAGTACCCCGTTTTCCGAAGCAAGCTGGATCGGATACGAGCTATCTAACCGCGCACCTCTAAGCCAGACATCGACCTAGTGTCGTTTGGTTAGCTGAGGTGCTACATAAGCACTTATGGCGCGCAGGTCTCGCCGTTGGTGAGGAATGTGAAGTCTACCTCTCGATTGGTAAGTCCGGAACTCGCTGCAATTATCAGTCGATTACTTGGCCGCAGTAGGGCTACCGTCACTGCAGGCTGCAGTCCGTCGCTGAGCGTAACGCTCCCAAATGGGGTCTTTAAGCCTAAAAGTGATGGTTAATGTGCCGTATTAGGGACATTAAATTTGCATCTCATAGCAACCTACCACTAGGTCTCGGCTCATCATCTCCCTCGCCACCCCGTTATCTCCTTTGTGCCGCCCGCATGGACTGTTACGGCTCAAGCCGAAGCAGCAGTCATCATATTCGCTTTACCGAATATTCGCCAAAGCGTATATTCGATTTTGTGCATGTATTAGCTACCGACGACCCCGGCGCATTTCGCCACACGCTCCACGACATCCACGAGCGCATCAAGCTCTTCGTTTTGGTCAAGACCAAGCACCTGGAGGATCTATGACAGAACCCATGAACCCCACCACCTTATTCAAGTGCCTGGCGGATGACACCCGAGCAAAAATTTCGATGCTTGTCGTGAGTGAAGGTGAGCTGTGTGTATGCGAGCTGACGGCGGCACTCGACCTGAACCAGCCGAAGATTTCTCGTCATTTGGCCCTGCTGCGCTCTGCCGGTTTGCTGTTGGATCGTCGCCAAGGCCAATGGGTGTACTACCGCCTGAATCCCGATTTGCCTGCGTGGGTGACTGCAGTTTTGAAGGAAGTGGTCGACGCCAATCAGCAATGGCTGGAAACCGAGGCTAAGCGCCTCTGCGGCATGAACGACCGCCCGATCAACCAAGCCATGTGTAGCTGATTCACGCCCAACCGGATTAATGAAATGCTGATTGCCGTATTGATCTTTATCGCAACCATCGTCCTTGTCATCTGGCAACCCAAGGGGCTAGGGGTTGGCTGGAGTGCGATGTTCGGTGCCATCGTGGCGTTGCTGGCAGGCGTCGTTACTCTTGCAGACATACCCGAGGTCTGGCACATCGTCTGGAATGCTACCGGGACTTTCATTGCGGTCATCATCATCAGTTTGCTGCTTGATGAAGCAGGGTTTTTCAAGTGGGCTGCATTGCACGTGGCCCGATGGGGAGGCGGGAGCACCCGCAAGCTGTTCGCATTTATCGTCCTGCTGGGCGCAGCGGTGTCGGCCCTGTTCGCCAATGACGGAGCAGCATTGATCCTCACACCCATTGTGATCGCAATGTTGCTGGCGTTGCGTTTTTCTCCTGCTGCTACCTTGGCATTCGTCATGGCAGCCGGTTTTATCGCCGATACGGCGAGCTTGCCGCTGGTGGTTTCCAACCTGGTCAACATCGTTTCTGCCGACTACTTCGATATCGGCTTCAACGAATATGCTTCGATCATGGTGCCGGTAAACATCGTCAGCGTGGCGGCAACATTAGCCATGCTGCTGTGGTTTTTCCGCAAAGATCTGCCCAAAACTTATGACCTCAACCAGCTGGACAATCCGGACGAGGCTATCCACGACCGGGCCACTTTTGTAGCCGGCTGGTGGGTGCTGGCGCTACTCCTGATCGGCTTCTTTGTCATTGAGCCGTTGGGTGTGCCAATCAGCGCCATTGCAGCGGTCTGTGCATTCATCCTCTATGTCATCGCGGCTCGTGGTCATGCCATCAACACAAGCAAGGTGCTCAAAGAGGCGCCATGGCAGGTGGTGATTTTTTCTTTGGGTATGTATCTGGTTGTTTATGGCCTGAAGAACGCCGGCCTGACCGACCACATCGCGCAGATCCTGAACGTGTTCGCCGGTTATGGCGTTTGGGGTGCGTCCCTAGGTACAGGGCTGCTAACAGCGTTGCTGTCATCGATCATGAACAACATGCCCACCGTTCTGGTAGGCGCCTTATCCATTCATGCTGCTGAAGTCGATGGTGTAGTCCAGCAAGCGATGGTTTACGCAAACATCATCGGCTGCGACTTGGGCCCGAAGATCACCCCAATTGGGAGCTTGGCAACTCTGTTGTGGCTGCACGTGCTCGCCCGGAAAAACATAACGATCAGCTGGGGTTACTACTTCAAGACCGGGATCGTGCTGACCGTGCCCATCCTCGTCGCCACATTGTCAGCCCTGGCACTGCGCCTCAGTTTCTGAATCAAGGAATCGTCTGATGAAAGTCTTGTTCATGTGCACCCACAATAGCTGCCGCAGCATTCTGTCCGAGGCGCTTTTCAACCACCTGGCGCCCGAGGGTGTAGAAGCCGTCAGCTCAGGAAGCTTTCCCAGTGGCCGGGTGAATCAACGCGCATTGCAAACGCTGGAGGCGGCGCGTATCTCCACGGCGGGCTTGAGCAGCAAGGCCTCAGATGCGTTTGAGGGTTCGCCTCCTGACATCGTGATTACCGTCTGTGATCGGGCTGCAGGAGAAGCATGCCCCATCTTCTTCGGCCCAGCCTTAAAGGCGCATTGGGGGCTGGCTGATCCGTCCGAAGCCATCGGGTCGGAAGCAGACATTAGCGCAGCGTTCGAAACGACACTGGCCAAAATTCACGAACGCGTGAGTGCGTTTTTGGCCCTGCCGCTGAAGACCATGAGCGCTGACCAACTGAAAGTTGAACTGAACCGGATCGGTTCGCTTTAAAGATCAACCGAGGCGGCGCCCCAGCTGGTGCCGGCGAAGGAGTTTATATGCAAGACACACTGCCGAACGTACACGCCGACCTGATCGACATTCCTTCGTTGGAGCAGCTGTCGCCTCGTACGCCTTCGCTCCATAAACCTCGCATTCTTCTGCTATATGGATCAACGCGAGAGCGCTCATTCAGCCGGTTAGTCACGCAAGAGGCGGCGCGCCTGCTGAATGAGTTCGGCGCTGAGACCAAGATATTCGACCCCTCGGGTTTGCCGTTGCCGGACGACGCTCCGGATACACACCCCAAGGTCGCGGAATTACGCGAACTCATGCAATGGTCTGAAGGACAGGTGTGGTGTTCGCCTGAGCGGCACGGCTCCATGAGCGCAGTTTTCAAGGCCCAGATCGACTGGGTTCCGCTGGCGATTGGCGCTGTACGACCTACGCAAGGCAAAACCCTTGCTGTGATGCAGGTCTGCGGCGGCTCGCAATCTTTCAACGTGGTCAATCAGCTGCGCGTACTGGGTCGATGGATGCGGATGTTCACCATCCCAAACCAATCTTCGGTGGCAAAGGCGTTCACCGAGTTCGACGAGGCAGGTCGTATGAAACCGTCCTCGTACTACGACCGACTGGTGGACGTGATGGAGGAGTTGATGAAGTTCACGTTGCTGTTGCGGGATCGCCAGGATTATTTGGTTGATCGGTACTCCGAGCGTAAAGAGTCCGCCGAAGAACTGTCCAAACGCGTCAACCAGCGCTCCATCTAACGTCAGCACGAGGAAGCGATATGAGCCAGATCACGATCTACCACAATCCCGAATGCGGCACCTCTCGCAACACCTTGGAGTTGATCCGTAACAGCGGGGAAGAACCGACGGTTATCGAGTATCTGAAGACCCCGCCTGATCGCACCACACTTGTCAGACTCATTGGGGATATGGGTATCGGGGTACGGGCTCTTTTGCGTATCAAAGGCACTCCATACGAGGAGCTGAGATTGGGCGATGCATCGCTGACGGACGAACAGCTCATCGATGCCATGATGGCCCATCCTATCCTGATCAATCGCCCCATCGTCGTGACGCCTTTGGGGACGCGTTTGTGTCGTCCATCAGAAGCTGTGCTCGATTTGTTACCGCAAGAGCAGCGTGGGAGTTTCGTCAAGGAAGACGGACAAGTCGTCATTGATGAGAATGGCAACAGGGTTTGATCCCACCCGAAGTACGTGGCCTTGGAGTGCCATTCGCACTCCACTTGGCCACCGTTTGCATTCGACCTAACCAGCAATTGCATCTCGTTTGACCTGCTCGCGTTGTCAACATCATAGCAACGAGCGGCCAATAGCAGAGTTCTGGTCATCCTGTTCCGCCCTTCCTCCTATTTGAAGCCTCAGTTTCAGCAAAGAGCTGTTTATGAGTTTTCCGTCAAACGGCGCTTGTATAGGTATAGGGGGTATACCTATGATGCGTGTATTCACAGTTAAAAAGGTTTCTCTCATGGGCCATACAGCTTCAAACAAAGACGATCTTCTCAAACGCGTGAAACGCATCGCGGGGCAAATCCAGGCCGTTGAGCGTGCACTGGAGTCGGATGCCGATTGCGCGAAAACATTGCATCTCGTAGCTGCCACACGTGGAGCTATCAACGGCTTGATGGACGAAATTATTGAGGATCACGCCAGAGAACATGTAGCGAGCCCAACGCTTAGCGATGAAGAGCGCAACAAGGGTGTCGAAGAGCTTCTTGAAGCCATTCGCCGCTACTCCAAGTGAAGAATCCAGGTACATGTCCATGAGTAGCAGCCCCAATATCGAGATTAGCCACATACATGACCATGTGTTCCTTGGGTCAGCACGCGAAGAAAATGCCAAGCGTACCCTTTGGGTTGTGGCGCTTACGGTGGTGATGATGGTTGGCGAAATCGTCGCCGGCTATCTCACTGGCTCAATGGCTTTACTTGCCGACGGCTTTCACATGGCAACCCATGCAGGCGCTTTGGGCATCGCTGCAGCTGCCTACGGTTACGCAAAACGCCACGCTTCCAGCAGTCGTTATAGCTTCGGTACGGGCAAGGTTGGAGACCTAGGTGGATTTGCATCGGCGCTCATTCTCGGCATGGTGTCCTTGGTAATCGCCGTAGAGTCGGTCATGCGCCTTTTGCAGCCAACGGAGGTTCAATTCGGAACCGCTACGCTCATTGCGATTGTGGGTTTGATCGTAAACATTGTGAGCGCGCTTCTGCTTGGCCACGGTCACAGTCATGGGCACGATGATCATCATGGGCATGGGCATGGGCATGGCGATAACAACCTGAAATCAGCTTATGTCCATGTGATAGCGGACGCTCTGACTTCCGTCCTGGCAATTGCAGCACTGCTCGCTGGCCGATATCTGGGGTGGGTGTGGCTGGATCCGGTAATGGGCATTGTAGGTGCCATAGTTATTGCGCGTTGGGCATGGAGTTTGATGGGTGTAACCTCTGCTGTACTGCTGGATCAAACTGATGAGCACGTTGCAGAGGAAATTCGAGAGCTGGTTGAGACGCCGGGGGATGCAACCATTACAGACCTACATGTCTGGAGGGTGGGGCCAGAAGCGCATGCGGCTATTGTCAGCGTCATCGGCGAATCCACCGTGAACGCTGAAAGCATTCGTGAACGACTGAAGCCTGTCCACGAAGTCAGCCACCTTACGGTCGAGTTTCGATTAGTTTGATTTACCGGCTCCCTAACCTCGACTTCATGGGAACTCCGAATGCCACTAGGGAAACGTGAGCTTGCGCGTATCGAGCGTCGATTAATTACCACCCTCACCAAAGCGTGCGAAACAGCAAAAGGGGAGATCGAAGGATTTACGTGGCTCACTCACATCGCCGACCTGAATGCGCTGAGTGAAACCCTCAAGGTTGTCTGGGTGTTCGAAACACTGGCTGACAAGAAGCTCGCCCAGGCTAAAGCGAAGGCACGCATTGTTGAGTTGACTACCATCGCGTTGAACGAGGCCGACATCGATCTGAACCTTTCAGATCACAATGTCTGCTTCGACTCTGAGGAGGAGTGCCAGCGCACGCATGGCGGAAACTGGAAAAATCGTCTGGTTCAATCAGCCGCGACCAAAAGGGGCTGACAATGGCTAAAGAAATCGAAAATCCCTGTATCTCGACTTGCCAGCTGAATGGTGATCTGTGTGTGAGTTGCGGGAGAAGTAAGGAAGACATCAGAAAGTGGAAACGCATGAAGCGGCCTGAAAAAATGGCCGCTGTAAAACGGGCGAATGTGCGATTGAAAGGGCTCAAGAAAGCGTACGGATAGCAACTTGCATTGGATGACGGCTGCGAGTCGTTCTTTGCCGATCATGTCCACGAATTTTGCTGGTCAAATTCGACGCAAATGACTTGCTAGGTCGAATGCAAACGGGTGGGCAAGTCCGTGCAATTACTCACCTGGAGGGATGATGGTGAATCAAAATTCGAAACTTGATGTAGTGGTCATTGGCGGTGGTCAATCCGCGCTCACCGTCGCCTATTTTCTAAAGCGCTCGGGTCATTCCTACGTATTGCTCGACGCCGAGTCGGCACCGGGAGGAGCCTGGCGGCATGGATGGGATTCTCTCCGACTATTCTCGCCGTCTGCTTGGAGCTCAATCGCCGGCTGGCCCATGCCAGCTGTCTCCGAGGGGACTCCTGGACGGGACGATGTTATCGACTATCTGACTCAATACGAGCGCAGATATGATTTTCCCATTGTCCGCTCCACGCGGGTGACCCGTGTCGAGAAAACCGAAGATGGATTACGGGTTATCTCCGGGGATAGACGCTGGGATGCCAAAGCGGTTATCAGTGCAACAGGCACCTGGAGCCGCCCATTTACCCCGAGCTCTCCCGGACAGGAGTTATTTGTAGGGCAGCAGCTTCATTCCGCTCATTACGTTGGGCCGAACGAGTTTGAGGGGAAAACCGTCCTTGTCGTGGGTGGTGGAAACTCGGGAGCCCAGATTTACGCCGAGGTTTCCAAAGTGGCTCAGGCAACCTGGGTAACTCAAGATGCCCCAAAGTTTTTACCTGATGAAGTTGATGGGCGCGTCCTGTTCGAACGAGCCACTGCTAGATTGAAGGCGCAACAAGATGGGATGGAGCCTCAACAGCCCGTTGGAGGGCTGGGAGACATTGTGATGGTGCCATCGGTAAAGGAAGCTCGCGAACGCGGCGTGCTTAACACGGTGCGGCCATTTACGCATTTCACCTCAACGGGCGTTGTGTGGCCATCGGGGGCCGAGACGAAGATCGATGCCGTCATCTGGTGTACTGGATTTTCTCCAGCGCTCAACCACCTGGGCAACCTAGCTATCGTTGACGATGGCGGTAAAGTCGCCGTGAATAAAAACCGGAGTGTTGCTTCACCTAATCTGTGGCTGGTGGGTTACGGCGATTGGACGGGGCTTGCCTCTGCAACATTGATCGGAGTAACCCGCACCGCTCGAGATGTAGTCAACCAAGTCCAAAGCTATCTCACTAGCGAATCCTGATGGCTCGCGACGCAAATCGAGTGAACCTACTGCGATGCGACCTCAAGCTTGGGGAAAAGAATAGGTTCCAACGGAGGGGTTGCCTGGCACAGCCCTAGCCGCCAGTAACCGACGTCGTGCCATTTTCCAAGCTTGAAGCCTACCTCCGGATATGTGCCGATGTGGACGAACCCCAGAGACTCATGCAAGCCCACGCTTCCTTCATTGGGCTGCGCGATTCCGGCATAAGCTGCACGAAACCTTTGCTTTTCAAGAATCGGAAGCAAGGTCTCATAGAGTTCACGGCCAACTCCCTGACGGCGAGCAGATTCAGCTATGTACACCGTCACGTCCACCGCCCACCGGTAGGCCGCACGTGCGCGGTGCTGGCTGGCATAGGCGTAGCCCTTGATCTCCCCACCTTCTTCGGCCACCAGGTAGGGATATGTCTGAAGTGTCGTCGCTATCCGCTGAGCTATTTCCTCAGCGCTCGGCGGAATCTCTTCGAACGAGATGGCCGTTGTTGAAACGATGGGGGCGTAAATGCGCTGGATGGCTACAGCATCTGCTACCGTCGCCGTACGGATTTTCAAAGCCATGCAAGTCGTCCTTGATTCGAAAGCTGAACATTACCCTTTTTAGATCAGCCTTGGACATGGTCGAAATATGAAGATGTTATGAGCTCTACTATTCGCCTGAGTAGTTCAACTAGGCCTCTACATCGATCTGACTGATACGACCTCAACATATTTGTACTTCTTCCTTGCAGCCCTAACGGCGTCTTGCTCGGCAAGCAACGAGCTCAACGTGTCGGCCTCGTGAATCAACTCGGTCATTTTCCCCTCAAACTCGTTCCCAACCCGGAGCGTGACCCGCAGCCTGGGCGTGAACGCTTTCGTCACTTTCTTCTTGGCTAGTCGAGCCTCTGCGGGCTTCGTGAAAACGATCTCTGGCACAGGCTCCTGCACTAGCGGAGTAGAAACTTGCTCCTCTGGCTGAGGCGCACCAAAAAGGGCACGACGCATTTCTTCTTCGGTTAATTCAGAGTTCATAGAGCATCTCAAAGGGGTGGCACTTCACTGGTGAAATTCTACAAGGATTGCTGCTGACCGGCGTCCATCGGGAAACTGCTTGGACGTTAAATCCCCAGTTCGATTTCAATACATGAGCCTCGCAGGGCACGCGAAAGCTGCGCCTTTGGTAGCAATGTGATGAGCCCATCAACCAAGCTGCTGGCGTGACGAGCGTATAAGGTGACTGTGCCTGCAGCCCGAATTCGACCCGGTACGAAGGCACCGACTCGTTCCTGGGCAATTTTCAGTATATTCAAGACTTCTTGGCTAACCTTGTCGTGGGATAGATGCTCAACGACTGGTCTGGGCGGGCACCCGGCGCGGCTCCACATTTCTATGACCGCTTGGAGGAGTCCGTCTGAGCCGAGATGCTCGAGGGCCATCTCCCATAACTCACCCTCCTGCGCCATATCCAGGCGAGCCCTAGTCATAACGGAGTTCCTGCAACATGAGGCTCTTTCTTGATTGCGAGTTCACCCGGCTCTCAGCCACAGCGGAGCTGATATCACTCGCACTGGTAGCTGAGGATGGACGCGAATTCTACGTGGAATTGATCGACACATGGCGAGAGGAAGATTGCAGCGACTTCGTCTTAGAGATCGTTCTTCCGCAGCTCTGGGGTGGTGGCAATGCACAACCTATTATCGGGGCAAGAACTGCACTGCTCGATTTCCTAGCCTCGTTCGACGAAGTTCTGGAGATTGTCACAGACGCTCCACAGTACGACTGGGAGCTTTTCTGCGAACTCGCATATGACGATGGTAAATGGCCAAGGAACGTCCGGAATTACCCCACTGACGCCACCACTCTTGATGCCACAAGTGACGGAGTTCCGCTTCCGCATCACGCTCTCCTTGATGCCCGTATCATCGCCAGCATGTTCACCTAAAGCAATCCGAAGAAAGGGCTACCCTGAGAAGGCGTATGGATCAGTATTCTATATTGGCCAATCAGGTGGAGCTAAGTATGAACTGGAAGGCCCGCACGTAGGAGCCACTCGCGGAGTTGAGCTGTGGTGACAACCCTGAAGGCTCTTTCCACTACCCCAAGCCCGAATCTGGTCGCTTTTTTAGGGATGCCGATAGTGAAACTGTCCACGACGCCCCATGCGTCGATTCTGTGTCGCGGAAGTTCTGCAAAAAACCTCGTCTACCGAGCTCAAAGTCGGCAGCCTCAGCTGCCGCAGAAAAAGCGCCTATCAGATTGTGGGCAATCGCACATACAATCATTTTAGGCAGCATAGAATCCGCTTGAATGTGTTCGGAATGGAGAATCGTGATGTCTGCAAATAAGCGGCAGCAGTTTGAGCTTGGCAAAATCCTTCAGAACGCCATTTTCTCAATACAACTAGGGATTGAAGACTACGCGATCAGTACAGCACCAGGCGGAGACACGACCAGAGCCATTTCATCATCGCGCAACCTATTCGCCGGTGTGATTTTGCTGTTCAAATACAAGCTTGCGTCCCTCGCGAAAACTCCGGAGGAGGCCGAGCAGCTCCTTTATGAGCCTAAAGTCATACTCCCTTACTTGACTGAGGAAGGCGGGATCGAATGGCGTCCCATTTTCGAACAGAAAAATCCTCGCTCAATCGATACCGACGCGATCCACGCTCGACTAGATAGTTTAAATGTAGAGCATGATTGGGAGGTGGTTAAAACGCTGAGGGACTGCCGCAATAACCTCGAGCATCTCCATCCTACTCATCAAACAAGTGAAATACAAAAATTCCTAGCCGCTCTTTTCCCACTTCTTCAGAACTTCATAAGTAGCGAATTATTCGACAGCCCAGGCGCACTTTTAGGAAAAGCCTGGGAAACTATGCTCCAAACACACGACTTCTTCGAAAAAAACAGACTGAGGGCACGAGCTGAATGGAAAAAAATAGGTTTGCCCGCCAACGCCCTGAAACTTCTTAAAGGCTGCCAGCGCGGGAGTTGTGGGTCTCCTCTTCTGCAGCCTTTTGAAGAAGATGCTGCAGCGAGTCTTCCTGTTGATACGCCTGAATTCAGGTATGAATGCTTAGTCTGTCATCACCGGGCCGGTATGCTCGACGTGTTGGAAGCGGAATTCCTGCTCAAATATGAATCTGCCTTTGATACAGAGCAGGTTGTAGAGGAGTGTCCTGTATGTTTCGTTCACATGTTCCACACCCATCATGATATTTGCCATTGGTGTGAAACCAAAACTGAATATAAGCGGTGTGAGCACTGCCATACTATTCTTGAGTCTCATGAGGCCGAGCACGGAACATCGTGTGAGCGATGCGACCAATATCAATGGATGTTTGACCAGCATGATCCTACCGCCCGCTAATAATTAAGTTTCTTATTTTACCCATGGAGAAATCTATGTCTTTTGAGTTATCGAAGATTGACTGGAATGCCATTAGCGCTATATCTACATTTCTGGCAGTTCTAGTCGCCCTGTTCTATCAACCATTTTTAAACAGGCGCAAGGTTGTCCTCGACACTAATCTAAGAACAGAAAATGGAAATATACATTTTATCTATCTTTGCATAACTAACAAAGGCGAAAAGCCGATATGGATAGTTTCGGGCGGGCTGCTTTTTGAAGACGGTGAAAAAAAGGTTGTTAAGTTTATGGATGACGATACATTGCCAAAGAAACTGGAGCCCTCTGAATTCATTATCTGTCCAACTCCTATCATGGAGTACAATTACAAAATAAAAGACTTATTTGCAAAAGATTCGCTTGGAAAATTTTGGTACTTGAAGAGGAAGCAGAGAAAGGAACTAGATAAAAATATCCGAATCTGCAAAGATCATAACCCTCCTCTGGTTCGCAGCAAACCCGCCGAATACGTAGAAAGGCCGAAACCAAAAAGCAAATCTTGATTTTGACTTTCTCTTGCCTTGCTGATGATGAAAAGCACCATAAAATCTGCACCTAAGTGCCGCTAGCGGGACTATAGATCGAGTGACGCGGCACAAGTTTTGAAGAAGTCACTCCTGTGAAGGAGCCGTTGTTTTCAGATATCTACGTACAGTGGCTTCAGAGAGTTCTAACGCTTCCGCAATCTCGACAACAGGCACTCCTTCTTTCCTCAGTCGTTGAGCCTCTATCGTCTTATGTGCCGCCCCAGATCTGGAGGGTCTACCAGGAAACAACTTCCCAGTCCGTGCTAACGACTCAATTTCGATATCAATGCCGTCCTTTCTGATCCTGTTCAATTGCCTCGAAACACGTCTTAGACCCTCTCCAAAGGGCTCACTCGCCTGCAAGGAGGTCGCCATGAGAATCAACGCAGCGGCATCAAGCTCCAAGATGGATGCCAGTCTTACCAGCATATCAATGGTGATGCTTACTTCTCCCCGCTCAATCCGACTGAGATGGGATCGGTCAATGCTGTTCAAGTCCTCCTGAGACAGACCTTGTCCTCTGCGCACTGCTCGTACCACCACAGCTAGCGCTTCTGCTGCCTCCATCGATTTCCCTCCAGCAAATCGAGGATAAGGCCACATTGCGCTCCGTCATAACACGCCTTATCATCCTCATTGTGACTGGTTTGAATTCTCGGCATGATTTCGATGCCGGCGCGTCCTCAGGCAGAGCTGCGCAAAGGGTGCACTGGATCGGGAAATTCAGGCCAAGACGAGCGACAAGTCCAGAGATTGAATTGTCAATTTCCTGGTTATTAATGAAAAAGGAAGCCGTATGGCTAGCATCGAAGAACCCGATTTCATGAAAGGGCCACGTACACCACTGGAAGGCCTGTCCAGCAGCTCTGATGCACGAGCGCTAGCGAACCAACGTTTTCCCGAAAAGCCTTACTGCTTGGTTCGAGATTGGACAATATTTCGCATTGAAGTCACTCGCGACGAACTCTTCAAATGCCATGCAGCGGGCCAGCTCCCGATGATCCTGTTTGCTCACAACGTGGCCGAGGACAGCCAAGGCCGTTTCGAACGGGGCGATTGGGCTCGTTCAAGCATGTGCACCGGTTTCCACGACGGTGTTGCATTCGAAACCAGAAACACGGTTTACGTGTTGATTGGCCCTGGTCATGAACAGCTCGCGAGCCTGAAAGACGTTTTCTCCCTCTTCTAACCTGCGCTCTATATCGGAGCCCCTTCAGGCCAAGGACACACGATGTTTAGAACACACGACGCCGACATGCTGGGCCTACCGGGCATGTTCGGTGAGGGTCAGTACCAATGGCATCAGGTATCCAAAGTGCTTCGTAATCACTGGTATCACGTAACAGTTCAGGCCAAGACCAAGGGTCGAATTTCAGAGGCGGTTCTGATGGTCGGCAGCGAACCTCGGCTTCAGCAACTCCTGATTTCCCAAGACGCTGAGACGATCATCACAGAGGTGCAAGTAGTCACACCTGCCCACATGAATGGGACGGGAGTTTGGCGAATGGAGAAACTGACCAAAGTGACGCTTGGTGAAGACCAAAACGAGTGTGTTGTGTGCCTGCTAGAGGTGGAGACCGGCTCCAAATACCACAGCTCTCACCAACCTAGCTTCAACACTGATGTGCTGAGCAACCTTCGTCCGATCTATCACGCAAACATGATTCGTACAGCCTGAGATTTACCAAGATTTCTGCACGATACCAGCACAGATGGTTGCGTGTGGAATTCCTGGTTAGGCCGTATATACCGCCAACGGAGTGCAACAATGCTGAACATGATTGGCTTGGATTTTTATGGGAAGCGCCACACAGAATTCGACCTAATACGAATCAAAAAAGCCCAGGCGCAAGGCTTCGATAGACCGATCACAGCGTATCTTTGCAGCGCCTCCATCAAAGCCCGAACGGGCATAGGCGTAGTGTTTGGTCACAACCGTAAAGACCAGTATGGGCGGTTCGGCGACGGCCATTTGATCCGCACTTCTGATGTGATCAAAGTCGAGCGTGAAGGCAGGTTTTGGGTGATGACGACGGAGAATAGTCGTTACGTCTTGGCGACGTTCCAGAGGGGTAATGGACGTGCAAGCCTGCGTGAGTTTCTGCGGCTTTCACGGGGGATGCACCACTTCACCCCGCGAGGGTTACAGTAATGGTCGTGGTCTTCTTCCACTGGCGAACCCTCCTGAATGGCTTCGAGGTGGTGTCATGATCGTCAAGGCAGGCGAAGTCATCTGCATTGCCTCGGGCATTTTTGAGAATTACGACCGCGCTGGGCCCTTTGTTGCAACGCAGGACTTCGACCTCGATTCATTAATAGCAGAGGCAGTGAAGCCGCTCACAGAGAAATGGGAAGTGTCGAGTTTGTTTGGCGATATACCCAGGGTGCTTTTCGAAAACGGGCTTATCACCAAGCTTCCTTGTCGCAAAATTTACCTATGAGCGATGGGCGAAGTCGACATTCGGGAAGAGCAGGATGACCTTTGATGACGACGCTTCAAGCATTTTACTAAAGCGTCATGATGGTAGCGATAGAGCTGAGATGGTTTGCCTTGCAGTAGCCGCAGTTAGGATCGCGGTAAACGTCGATGACTTCAGCGGCTTGTGCCGCTCCGGTCATGAGTAGTGTCGTGAACGCAGCGATTCGCAGACTGGCATTCATGGAAGTTCTCCTGTTTATAAATAAGGCTTACCGACAGCAGCAACCGCCGCCGTTCCCGCCACAACCGGAGGATTTCTTACTTTCTACGCTTTCCACTGTCGCCAGCTGTGCTGGATAGCCCGCGTTCTCCAGGGCTGCAAGCAGCGCATGGCTGTCCGAATCGCCGCTGACCTTCACCCGTCCGGCTTGTAAATCCACTGCTACGTCACTCACGCCTTCAACTGGGCGCAGCGCTTCGGTGACATGTTTGACACATGAACCACAGCTCATGCCTTGGACTTGCAGTTCAACAGTTTTCATTGGTGACTCCTCACAACAAAGTTGATCATGGAAAGACTGACGCATGAGGCTTTTTTGCGGCGTTGGCTTATCCTCAACCTTGCTGCCATGGCAAGGTCAAGCGGTCGTTTTCACTCAATCAATGGAAGCCTGGCGCAGACGCAAGGCGTTGAATACCACCGACGCCGAGCTCACGCTCATGGCCAGTGCGGCAATGAGCGGTGACAGAAGGTGACCGGTAAGTGGAAAGAACAAGCCGGCAGCCAGTGGGATACCCATGGCGTTGTAAAGGAAGGCGAAGGTCAGGTTCTGGTGCATATTTCTCACCGTTGCGACTGACAGGCTGCGAGCACGCAGGATACCGAGGAGATCCCCCTTGACCAGGGTGACCTGAGCGCTGTTCATCGCCACGTCAGTGCCAGTGCCCATGGCGATACCTACATCAGCGCGAGCCAGTGCGGGGGCATCATTAATGCCGTCGCCGGCCATCGCCACCCGGTGTCCGGCTTGTTGCAGAGATGCCACCAGACGTTCTTTATCTTGCGGTTTGACCTCGCCGTGAACCTCCTCGATGCCCAATTGGCGAGCTACCGAGCGAGCAGTCGTAAGGCCATCGCCAGTGGCCATGATGACCTTGACGCCATCCGCCTGCAGACGCTCGACGGCCAGCTTCGTGGTGGGTTTGATGGGGTCGGCAACAGCCAGCAAACCCGCCAGGGCGCCATCGACTGCCAGGTACATGATGCTCGTACCGTCGCCGCGTAGCTTCTCGGCATGTTCTTGCAAGCTCTCTGTGGAAACGCCGGCCTCCTGCATCAACGCGGTATTGCCTAGCATCAGGCGGCGACCCTCGACCTGCCCGCTTACACCAATACCTGAGGCTGACTCAAAGGTTTCAGGTGTCACCAGTTTTAGCCCTGCGGCACGAGCCTGCTCGACGATGGCGCGGGCCAATGGATGCTCACTGCCCTGATCGAGACTTGCGGCCAGGCGCAACACTTCATCCTGAGTAAAACCGAGTACGGCCTCGACGCTATGGAACGCTGGTCGACCTTCAGTGAGGGTGCCAGTTTTGTCGACTATCAAGATGTCTATCTTGCGCAGGTTTTCGATGGCGGCGGCATCGCGAAACAATACGCCGCTGCCAGCAGCCTTGCCGGTGGCAACCATGACTGACATCGGTGTCGCTAGGCCAAGGGCACAGGGACAGGCGATGATCATGACCGCAACAGCGTTGATGAGTCCGAACACCCAACTTGGCTCGGGCCCCCACAGCCCCCAGCCGAGTAGAGTAAGCGCGGCGATAGTAATCACCACAACCACGAAGTAACTGGCAATCACGTCTGCCAGCCGTTGCATCGGCGCTTTTGAGCGTTGTGCCTGCACAACCATCTGCACAATCTGTGCGAGCAGGGTCGCCGACCCTATCTTCTGCGCTTGCATCACCAGACTGCCGTGGATGTTGAGAGTGGCGCCAATCAGCGCGTCGCCGGCTCTCTTCATGATCGGTATCGGTTCGCCGGTGAGCATCGACTCATCTACAGCGCTTTCGCCTTGCAACACCTGACCGTCGACAGGCACTTTTTCGCCCGGTCGCACACGTAACGTGTCGCCGCTGTGTACGTGTGTCAGAGGGATGTCTTCTTCCGTGCCATCGGCATTGATCCGTCGGGCAGTTTTGGGTGCCAGTCCAAGCAGCGACTTGATGGCAGCCGAGGTTTGCGAGCGAGCCTTGAGTTCAAGCATCTGGCCGAGAAGGGTCAGTGAGATGATTACAGCCGCCGCTTCGAAGTACACACCGATGCGGCCCTCCATCATGAAGTTGCTGGGGAATACATCGGGGGTCAGGGTGGCCACGACGCTGTAAAGGAAGGCCGCCGCCGTGCCGAGGCCGATTAGCGTCCACATGTTCGGACTTCGCTGAATCACCGAACGCACACCACGCACATAAAACGGCCAGCCAGCCCACAGCACGACGGGCGTAGCCAATCCCAGCTCGACCCAATTTTGCGTGGTGCCATGGAACAGCACCAGGGCATGTCCCCCCATAGCCAGCACGGTTACGATCACTGTCAGTGGCAATGTCCACCAGAAGCGCCGTGTGAAGTCCTTAAGTTCGGGATTCTCATCCTCCTCTAATTCGGGAATCACCGGCTCTAAGGTCATGCCGCACTTAGGGCAGACGCCGGGGCCGATCTGGCGAATTTCCGGATGCATGGGACATGTGTATACAGCGGCACCCGTTACCGGTTCTGCTGTTTTCTGATGGACTTGTTCGATTTTCAGTTGAGATATTCGATAACGCTCGGGTGCTGCCCTGAAGGTCGTTTGGCATTTCTGGCTGCAGAACCGGTAGTTTTGCCCCTCGTACTCCGTGCTGAACTGGCTGTCGTTACTGACGATCATGCCACATACCGGGTCATGGGAGCCGGTAAGTTGGGGTTCAGACTTCTGTATTAGGCCGTGCTCTTGACGAACCTCAGGGTTGTGCATGAGCTAAATCCTATTCGCATTCTTGGTTGAGACTGAGGTTTCGCCGTGATGCCTGTGACCACCGTGGTGGTGCCCGAAAAAATGCATCAGCGGGCACAACAGCAAAATCATATAAGGCAGTAAGCCCAGCATATGGCCGTAGTGTTCTCTTGCTAGATAGAACAGCACGATCACCAGCAACATGCCCAGCGCTATGCCGGGTTTGCTCCTCAAAAATGTTGGAGAGGTGTTAGCGGAATGTGGTGAATTCGTCATGGTCTGTACTCCTGAGGGAGCTGTTTAGTGATACGTCATATAGTTGCGGCGAACGGCAGTTTTACCTTTGGCATATTGGCTAAGGTAAAACCGTCGCTGCATTACCTAAAGGCTTGTGCGCGTCACTTGCTCATCGGCATGTTCATCATGCTCGATTGCTGATCCATCATTTTCATCATCATGTTCATCATTCCCATCTCCGTGCCGTCTTTGTTGCCGCCCATGCCCATGCCATGACAGTTCTTGTGCATCAAGGCCATGCTGTCCTTCATCGTCTTCATGCTCTCCTGCATGGCGGCGTGTCGCTCGGCAGGGGTCTTGGCGGCGGCTGCCTTGTCGTGTGCAGCCTGCATTTTTTGCATTTGCTCGGTCATGACGTTGTTTTGCATCGACGTGGCTGCAGCGCTTGTCTGGGCTGGCGCCGTCTGCCCCTCCGGGTGGTGCTCATCGACTGCCGAAGCGACGAATGGGCTGCTCATGAGCAGGGCTGCGAGAATAAGTTTCAATGAAATATTCATGGCAATCTCCAAAGGGTGAGTACAGCTCAGGTAATACCAAGCCGCGCCAGGTTGGCGCAGTCGGACAGTGCGCCGAAGCTCGGCGCGCAGAAGGTCGGATTAATCGTTGAAACGGACGAAAATCAGGCGGGCAGGAGGTCTGGCCGGTACAGGGCGCCGTAATGCAAGAAAGGCAAAAGCGGAGGGATTGGCGGGATACAAAATCAGCAACGCTGGGATAAGGAGCAGAAGCGTCCAACTGAACAGGTCAAATATTTGAAGATGGAGCGAAGGACTTACAGCTATTGCCGCATCGGCGCAGTGCTGAAGGCAACCGAGGGCATGGGCGTCATGGCTATCGTGATCTTGCGTAGTGATCAGCGAGACATGAGTTATAGCCGGATTGTGGCTGGGCTGTGCCAGGCATCCCTGGGTCGCTGCCAGACCAAACGCTAACACCCACAGCACGATGGCGAGGCGTATGAACGTTGGTTGACGATGGCGAAACCAGAACATGGAGAATCTCCGGTACTGATTAGCGGATTTTGATTTTCCAACATACGCCACATTGAAGTGCCACGGTTGATCTACATCAATTTATGCAACCGGCTGTCGGTTCTGTGGTTCGGTCAAATTTTACAACACCCGCCGATCTTTCAGATGTTGAGTTTCTCCGTGTGCTGTCGAAAGTGTAATCACCGGCTAAGCGTGCTGACAGGTGCGTCCCCTCATCATCCTCATCGAGCTGACGCTCAAACTCTCTGGTTTCAACGAGAGTCAATTCCTTGGAGGAGATGCATTATGAAAGCAACCAACGTTGTGATTCTTACGCTCAGTTTGGCTATATCGTCGCTGGCCTTTGCCGAAGGTGGTGGCGACCGTGCGGTTGAGCGCATGGAACGAGCTCGCGAGACGGCAATGGTCACCACCAAGCCCGTCCCACAAGCGAAAGCGCAAGAGGATATTGCACAGGAAAAGCCCACGGCTGAAGAGCAGAAGCATCAATGCTGAGCCGCCCAGCTTACTGAAATGTAATCACCCCGTTTGCTAGCTTATGGCATCTTCCGATACATCAAGCGCACTAGCTCGTCTAGCGTTAGCCCTCGGGGGCACGCCCAGTGCGCACATCTAACATCCGCCTGACGGGACATGAATCGGTATGCAAGCCAAAACCTCTCGGCGCACCTTTGTGAAAGGACTCACCGCAGGCGGGATTCTCGGTTGTCTAGGCCTCTGGCAAACCCCTATCTGGGCCGCCCCTAAAGTGGGTGAGACCAATGTCTTGTCAGGTACAGAGTTTGACCTCTTCATCGGAGAAACACCGGTAAATATCACTGGGAACTCCCGGACGGCCATGACCATAAATGGCGGGATTCCTGGGCCCCAGCTGCGCTGGCGTGAGGGCGATACCGTGACCTTGCGGGTCAAGAACCGCCTCAAGGATATGACTTCTATCCACTGGCACGGAATTATCCTTCCGGCGAACATGGACGGTGTGCCAGGCCTTAGCTTCCATGGAATTGAGCCTGATGGCACGTACGTCTATCAATTCAAGGTCAAGCAGAACGGAACGTACTGGTATCACAGCCACTCCGGCTTCCAAGAACAGGTTGGTGTGTACGGCCCGCTGGTAATCGACGCAAAAGAGCCCGAGCCTTTTGAGTATGACCGTGACTATGTGGTGATGCTCACCGATTGGACGGATGAAGATCCTGCTTCGCTGATGAAAACGCTGAAGAAGCAGTCTGATTACTACAACACCCACAAGCGAACAGTCAGTGACTTTATCAATGACGTTGCTGACAAGGGTTGGTCAGCAACCGTCGCTGATCGCAAAATGTGGGCAGAAATGAAGATGAATCCCACTGACATTGCAGACGTCAGTGGTGCGACATACACCTACCTGATGAACGGCCATGCTCCGAACTCCAACTGGACAGGCACATTCAAACCCGGCGAAAAGCTCAGATTGAGGTTCATCAATGGTTCAGCCATGAGCTATTTTGATGTCCGTATTCCGGGTTTGAAAATGACTGTTGTGGCTGCTGATGGCCAATATGTTAAGCCGGTGAGCGTAGACGAGTTCAGGATCGCCACTGCTGAGACCTTCGATGTGATTGTCGAGCCAACTCAGGATGCCTACACGCTGTTTGCTCAGTCGATGGATCGGTCGGGATACGCCCGAGGCACCTTGGCCGTCCGGTCAGGCATGACTGCTCCAGTCCCAGCGCTAGATCCTCGTCCTCTAGTCACCATGGCAGACATGGGTATGGCCGGTATGGATCACGGTGCGATGCCTGGTATGGGCGATATGGCTGGAATGGATCACAGCAAAATGGCCGGTATGGGAGACGACTCGATGCAGGGTATGTCGGGTATGGACGGCGGAGCCATGAAAGATAGCTCTGGCTCTATGCAAGGCATGTCCGGTATGAACAGCATGCAGGGAATGGATCACAGCAATATGTCCATGGGCGGCATTAGTGGTATGGGAGAAATGCAGTCGCACCCAGCCACAGAGTCCAACAATCCCCTCGTCGACATGCAAGCAATGTCGACCTCTGCGAAGCTCGATGATCCTGGCATGGGCCTTCGCGACAATGGTCGAAAGGTGCTGACGTACTCTGATCTAAAAAGCACGTTTGAGGATCCAGATGGCCGTGAGCCAAGTCGCACTATTGAACTGCACTTGACCGGTCATATGGAGAAATTTTCCTGGTCTTTCAACGGCGTAAAATTTTCAGACGCCGAGCCGGTAAAACTGAAGTACGGCGAGCGAGTTCGGTTCGTTCTCGTGAACGACACCATGATGACTCACCCCATCCACCTGCATGGGATGTGGAGCGACCTTGAAGATGAAAACGGGCAATTCCTCGTTCGCAAACACACCATCGATATGCCGCCAGGATCAAAGCGTAGCTACCGAGTGACTGCTGATGCGTTGGGACGCTGGGCCTATCACTGCCATCTCCTATACCACATGGAAATGGGCATGTTCCGTGAAGTGCGCGTGGAGGAATAAGGAGATGGCTATGAGTAATTTCTTAAGCGGGACTCGCATGCACTCAGCTGTACTCACGGTCGCTCTCACTGCTGGTGTTGCCTTGCCGGCAGCTGCTGAGTCTAGCCAGGGCATGGATCACAGCCAAATGCAGGGTATGGATCACAGCCAGATGCAGGGCATGGATCATAGCAAAATGGAGGGTATGCAGCCCGCCAAGCAGCCACAAACTCAAAGTCGGACTCCGATACCACCACTTACCGATGCTGACAGAGCCGCAGTTTATAATGCCCCTGGTGGTCACGAAGTCCATGACAGTGCTCTCAACTCACTTTTTATATTTGAGAAGTTGGAATGGCAGGATGCGGACGATGGAAGCGCGCTTAACTGGGAAGCACAAGGTTGGATAGGGGGAGATGTTGACCGTCTATGGCTACGTTCCGAAGGCGAGCGCACTAATGGGAAGACTAAAAAGGCTGAAGTTCAAGCTTTATGGGGACACGCCATTAGCCCTTGGTGGGATCTAGTCAGTGGGGTGCGTCAAGATTTCAAGCCAGGCGACCCTCAGACGTGGGCGGCTTTCGGTATCCAAGGCTTGGCGCTCTACAATTTCGAGGCCCAAGCTACTGCTTATTTGGGTGAAGATGGCCAGACCGCAGCGCGTTTAGAAGGGAATTACGACATTCTCTTAACTAATAAGCTGATTCTGCAACCGACGGCAGAATTCAATTTCTATGGCAAAAACGATCCTCAACGCGGGGTTGGTTCAGGGCTGTCTGAAAGTGAGGTTGGTTTGCGGCTTCGGTACGAAGTCCGTCGAGAGTTTGCACCTTACGTAGGTGTAACTTGGAATCGGTCTTATGGAAAAACCGCAGACTATGCCCGCGAGGAAGGTGAAGACAATAGCGAAGCACGCCTAGTGGTCGGCGTCCGAGTTTGGTTCTAATCGAAGTTAGCGTCACCCAATAATTATCTCACCTCATTACAACAGCTTCGTGCTGTGAGGAGCCTTGCATGTCCGTTTTCAAATCCTGTGTCGTGGCCGTTGCTCTTTCATCCAGCTTACTGCTCAGTGCAGTTGCCCAAGCCCACCCGAAGCTGCTGTCTTCAACTCCTGCTGAAGGTGAGAACGGCCAAGCCCCGGCAAAAATTGAGCTGTATTTTTCAGAGAGCTTAGTTACTCAATTTTCCGGAGCTAAGTTAATTATGACTGACATGCCTGGCATGCCGAACTCACCCATGGGTGTTAAGGCCAGCGTGGCGGGCGGAAGTGATCCAAAAACAATGATTATAACTCCGACATCGCCACTTACAACAGGAACTTATAAAATAGAGTGGCGAGCGGTATCGTCAGATACTCATCCGATTACCGGTAGCGTCACTTTCAAAGTGAAATAAGTATGAGCGACTCTTTAAATGTAGTGCTGCGATTCGCGCTCTACTTAGATCTGATGCTCCTGTTCGGCCTAGCAGTCTTCGGGCTTTACAGCTTTCGGGGAAAAGAGCGCGTATCAGGCGCAATGTTGCATTTTGAGTCGCTGCTACCTGGCATCGCTGCCTTTGGTGTGTTTTTGTCGATAGCCTCCTTCGTCGTCATGGCAAAAAATATGAGCGGCGCATCCGACTGGGCGGAGCTGCTACCCCATCTGGAAATGATGGTGTACGAAACTGAGGTGGGCTATAGCTGGGTGACGCGCATGATTTCATTAGTAGTGGTGATTTCTGTCGCAAGTCAGAGCAAGCGATGGCCAACAGGAAGTCTCTGGGTTGCTACCTTGGCAGGCTGTATCGCCTTATCCACGCTCGCGTGGACAGGTCATGGAGCGATGGATGAAGGCACTCAGCGGTTCTGGCACTTTGCGGCTGATATTCTGCACCTACTTGCCGCTGGCGGCTGGATCGGAGCTCTCGCGGCGTTTGGTTTGATGTTGAGTATCAGGAGGTCTAATTCGGAGCAACTCGTACGAGTGCTGTCACGAGCACTCACTGGCTTCGAGACAGCAGGCGCATTCATTGTGGGTACGATCATAGTCACAGGCGTCGCTAATTATCTCTTCATTGTCGGGCCGACGTTGCTAGAAGTTGTAACCAGCACCTATGGCGTGCTTCTTCTCGTGAAAATCCTGCTTTTTGCATGCATGATCGGGCTTGCTAGTCTCAATCGTTTTTACCTGAGTCCTTCACTCGAGCGCTCTGTGAAAGCCGGTGATTATTCCCTTGCAGCCTCGGTTTTGAGAAAAAGCATAGTGATTGAGTCAACCTGTGCTGTTGTCATCGTCTGTTTGGTGGCGTGGCTAGGAACACTGAGCCCTTCAATCGAGATGGCTCAAGGTTGATCCAGTAGCCAAATCTGAGCGTCCATATGGGTGCTCAGAGCTAGGTAACAACTATTGGCTCGCAGGGTACTGAGCGACTTTTTCTTGCGCACCTGCCTTGGTGAGGCCCAGCACTTGATAAGACTGATGGCTCTGGCCGTAGTCCATGCCGGGAGAGCCTGCGGGCATGCCCGGTACTGCAATTCCTGCGAGGTCGGAGCGACTACTCAGCTTCTTGATTTCTTCGGCTGGGACATGCCCCTCTACGAACTTGCCGTCAATAACAGCCGTATGGCATGACGCGAGTCCCTGCGGCACTCCTAAGCTCTGCTTAATAGCGCTCATATTGCTTTCAACATGGTCGACCACCTTGAATCCATTCGATTCAAGGTGCTTGACCCACTCCTTGCAGCATCCGCAGTTCGCGTCACGATGCACATCGATTGTGAGCGGCTCAGCCGCCTGCGCGACAGCACAAATCATCAAGCCCACGGCGAGCGATAGCTTTCGTTTGAACATTCGATGCACCTCGTAGCGTTTTAGTATGCGGTTGCTCTGCAAGCCCCCTAGCCTTGGGCCAGCCGTCATGCTTCCACAGTGGTTGGAATTAGGTTAAGCGCAAAAAGCTCAAATCGCTGATTACATTTTTGTAAGCCGCCTGCCAATTCACTCCATCCAACCCATCACACACCGACCTGTCGTGGCATCGGGCGATCCGTGGGCTGTTGAGGCAATTACATTTACGTAAGCTTGCGCACAGATGTCAGATTGGTAGCACACTAGAACACCGCAAACCGGAGCCCGTGCATGAAACTCTTGGTCGCAGAAGACGAACCCAAAATCGGAATGTACCTACAGCAGGGTCTTGTGGAGGCTGGCTTCACTGTCGACCGAGTTGTTACGGGAACAGAGGCGTTGCACCATGCGTTAAATGAGACCTATGACCTTCTGATCCTGGACGTAATGATGCCCGGCCTGGACGGCTGGGAGGTCATTCAATCTGTCCGCATAGCCGGGAACTCAGTTCCTGTTTTGTTTCTGACAGCCAGGGACGGGGTTGATGACCGGGTCAAAGGGTTGGAACTAGGAGCGGACGATTACCTAGTCAAACCCTTTGCATTTTCCGAATTGCTTGCTCGCGTCAGAAGCTTGCTCCGCCGTGGTTCCGCCGTACCCAACCAAACATCTATCAAAATCGGCGATCTGGAGGTCGATCTTCTGAAACGACGTGCCTCCCGCTCAGGTCGACGCATTGACCTCACCGCCAAAGAATTCTCCCTCCTAGAACTCCTTATGCGCCGTAGAGGGGAAGTCCTGCCAAAATCACTGATCGCATCGCAGGTTTGGGATATGAACTTCGACAGTGATACCAACGTGATCGAAGTAGCAATTCGCCGGCTCCGGGCCAAAATCGATGATGATTTCGACACTAAGCTGATTCAGACCACCAGGGGAATGGGCTACATGCTAGATGCGCCGGATACTGAATGAAGCGTGTATCTCTTACCTTCCGTTTGAGCATGATGTTTGTCTGTGCCGTGGTAGCCGTGCTGGTTGTAGCAGGCTTTACCTTCGATGCTTTTAGTAGACATCACTTCAAAGCGCTCGACCGTCAAGCGATGACGGAAAAGCTCGTATCCATTCGGCAAATCATGGATGGCGAGGCCGGCTCCGTAGACTCTTCAGAAGTGGTGTTACAACTGCAAGCCCTGCTGGGCGCCCATCAGGAGCTTTCAGCATCGATTGTCACCAACGGAGGGAGGACGATCTTCGCTACTCCCAACGGAACTGCACAGCCTACCGCTGCGGTTCATGAGGCTGGGGAAGGTTTGTTGGAGTGGACGGCTGGCGGCCATACGTATAGAGGCATGAAGGCCCAAGTTCATTTAGTGAATGAAGCTGAGCCACTAACCGCATGGTTAAGTATGGATATCACCAGTCACATGCACTTCGTTGAAACTTTGCGTTGGTGGCTGGTCATTGGGCTGGCTATCAGCGCTCTGGTCAGCGCAGCGTTAGGGTGGCTGGTGGCGCGCAGCGGGTTAAAGCCGGTCGCACAGGTGACGCAAGTCGCGGCCTCAATGTCAGCCGGTTCGCTGAAAGAACGCATCCCGATGGACTCGGTGCCTCGTGAGCTTGAGAGCCTTGTCTCTTCTTTCAACGCCATGCTTGCTCGCCTTGAAGAGTCTTTTGTTCGGCTGTCCAACTTTTCAGCCGATATTGCGCACGAGCTACGAACCCCTATCAGCAATCTGCGTACACACACCGAAGTCATCCTTTCAAAGAAACGTGCACCGGACACTTATGAAGAGAATCTCTATTCAAACCTGGAGGATCTGAACCGACTCTCCAGCATTATTGACGGCATGCTTTTCTTAGCAAAATCGGACAACGGTCTGGTTCTACCTGCCAAAGAGAAAGTCGAGTTGCGTTCGGTGGTCGAAAAACTTTTCGAGTATTACCAGTTGCTGGCAGAAGACACCGGAGTAAAGCTACAAGTCTCCGGACACGGCGCGGTCTATGGTGACGGTACGATGTTGGATAGGATGATCTCGAATTTACTTTCTAATGCGCTCAGGTATACCCCTCCTGACTGCACTGTCTCCGTAAAAATCGAGTCGTTGGGTAGCATAATCAGCTTGTCAGTGAAGAACCCCGGCGAGGAAATAGCTGGAGAACATCTGCCCCGGTTGTTTGACCGTTTTTACAGAGTCGATCCTGCACGTAGAGAGGGTGCTACGAACAACGCGGGGTTAGGTTTGGCAATCGTCAGATCACTGGTTGACGCCCATGATGGCGCCGTTGAGTGTGTCTCCGGAGGAGGCTATACGACCTTTGAGATCCGCTTACCTGCTTGGCCTGCTGACTGAGAATAAAAGAAAACTCCCGTGCCTCTTCTTTGAGGAACAAGGCCGCAATGCGGCCTTGTTTATTTACGGCGTCACTCGTGTGAATGGCCGTGCCCAGCGATCTCAGAAGTTGCGTCTTTTTCATCGCCTCCGCAGGCCGTCATCAAACCAAGGAAGCAGATCAGGAGCATCGAACGGATCATGGTTGTTGGGGTTTTCATTGGAATACTCTTCAAAAATGGATGAAATTGAATGACATGTGGTCAAGCAGCACGCTGCGTTTCTTGCCGTAGCACAGCCATCGCTGCTTCTGATTACTGTTTGACGCCCAAATAATCGCCGCTGGTTTTCAGTGTGATGGTCACGTCGTTAGTGCTGCGATTACGCCAAAACCAACCATGGGTGCCGTCAAAGATGGCGGTAAATTCACCCTTATCACTTTTGACCTGCTTGCCCTTGTTGTAGCTATGGAAGTAACCCTTCTCACCGTTGTAGGGTTCGCCATGGGTATCGAAGTTCACAGGCCCACCAACCGCAGTCCATTCGTAGCCAACAGACTTGCCCTTCAAGACTTCGAACTTTATTTCAGTCCCTTCACCTGGCTTGAGCGTGACGCTCATTTGATTAGTCTTCAAAGCTGAAGTGGGTGTGGGAGCCGGCTGAGCAGCAGGTTTCGCAATAGGCTGGACTTGCGCAACCTGTGGAGCTGGAGCTGGAGCAGCAGCTTGCGGTGGCGCGGCATCCGCCAAAGCTTCCTGAGCAAGGATGATCTTCAATTCGCCCATTTGGGTCAGTCCCAGTGCTCGGCCCACACCCGTTGGATCGACGGCATATTCCGAAGGCATAACCACTGTCACCAGCAGGCCGACCGCAGTCAGCAGTGCAATGACAGTGGAGCGCACCAGTTTGCGAGTGCTTGGCAATTCATTAACAGTGGGAAGCGGAGTATTGAACATGGTCAGAATTCCTTACGCGGAGACAAACAGGCCGGTGATCTGGTAACCCATCAAGAGGAAACCGGCACTCATCATGGCGACGTTGGCGGTATAGGCGTGGCGCCAGAAACTGCCGGTGCGCCGCCAATACCCCATCAGAATGAGAATCGCGCTGAGGGCCAGTAACTGGCCGATCTCAACACCAACGTTGAAGGCGATCAGGTTCGGAATCAGGCCATCAGGTGAGATCTCGTATTCCTGGATCTTCGTCGCCAGACCAAAACCGTGGAGCAAGCCGAAGATCAGCGTGGCCACTTTGGTGTTGGGTTGGAAACCGAACCAGCGCTGGAATGCGCCCAGGTTATCGAGCGCCTTGTACACCACCGAGAAGCCGATGATGGCGTCGATGATGTACGAGCTGATGCTGACCTCTGTAAGTACGCCAAGCAGCAGCGTGACCGAATGACCTACAGCAAACAGCGTGACATACAGCCCCACGTCTTTCAGGCGATAGAGGAAGAAGATCACCCCGAACAGAAATAGCAGGTGGTCGTACCCGGTCATCATGTGCTTGGCGCCCATGTAAATGAAAGGCAGCAACATGACGCCGGAGCTTTCCTGGATGAAGCCTTTGTCACCTTCCGCGACGGCGTGAGCCATCGCCTCGGGCATTCCCAGGAAAAGTGCAGCGATAAGTAAAAACAACGTAACCGTCTGGCCAACTCACCTCTCAGCACACAGACCAGCTCAGACAAGAACGGGTGGAAAACAAAGCCTTGCCCGCAGGTATACCCATTGAATAAGCCTGTATCTGACGTAGCTCATGCGGAGCTTGGCAGCGGGTCGCAATCGACGATGGCTTCATTGTATACTTCTGCTCCGCATACCCCTTGAGCTACAGGAACATCAGCATGACTGTACTCCAAACGATCTACTGGCAGCCTACGCCGCCTTAGCGCTACGCCCCCTCGCAACAACCTGCTTCCGCTAGCCTCGCTCGCGGGTGCGCACTGCTGTACGCCTGGTTATACGCCTTAAGCACACAGCAAAAAAATCCTCAAAATTTGAATTTGTATCGATTCGCTCGCCATTCCCTTGGCGTGCGCGATGCTTTGCCTTGGATATTTTCTATGCTGCAAAAACTTAGACAAACGTGGTTTTCCAACGTCCGTGGAGATGTGCTCGCGGGGCTCGTAGTCGCACTTGCGCTGATCCCTGAAGCCATCGCCTTTTCCATCATCGCCGGCGTTGACCCAAAGGTCGGACTTTACGCCTCCTTCTGTATCTGTGCTGTTATTGCCTTTGTCGGCGGTCGTCCCGGCATGATCTCGGCGGCTACCGGCGCCATGGCACTTCTCATGGTCACTCTGGTTAAAGAGCACGGACTTCAGTATTTGCTGGCAGCCACGTTGCTCTGTGGGGTACTTCAAATCCTCGCGGGTTACCTGAAGCTAGGTTCGCTGATGCGCTTCGTCTCTCGCTCTGTGGTCACGGGTTTTGTGAACGCATTAGCGATTCTGATTTTTATGGCGCAGTTACCTGAATTGACCAACGTGACCTGGCACGTCTACGCGATGACCGCAGCGGGCCTTGGAATCATCTACCTGTTTCCGTATATACCTAAGATCGGCAAGCTGGTTCCCTCACCACTGGTGTGCATCCTGACCCTGACTGCCATCGCCATTTATCTGGGGCTAGATATCCGTACCGTGGGGGACATGGGCCAACTGCCGGATACGCTGCCGATTTTTCTGTGGCCTGAAGTGCCGCTGAACTTTGAAACCCTGCGCATCATCTTTCCTTACTCCGCTGCGCTGGCAGTTGTAGGCCTACTGGAGTCGATGATGACCGCGACCATCGTCGACGACCTGACCGATACCACCAGCAACAAAAACCGCGAGTGCAAAGGCCAGGGTGTGGCCAACATCGCTGCCGGCATGCTTGGCGGCATGGCAGGTTGCGCCATGATCGGCCAGTCGATCATCAACGTGAAATCTGGTGGCCGCACCCGTCTCTCGACATTGTGTGCCGGCGTTTTCCTGCTGCTGATGGTGGTATTTCTTGGCGAATGGCTCTCCAAAATCCCTATGGCGGCACTCGTGGCTGTGATGATTATGGTGTCCATCGGCACCTTTAGCTGGGATTCCTTGCGCAATCTGAAAGAGCATCCGCTGTCGACCAACCTCGTCATGGTGGCGACCGTCGTGGTCGTCGTGGCCACTCACAACCTAGCCTACGGCGTACTGGTAGGTGTGCTGCTGGCTTCGCTGTTCTTTGCCAATAAGGTTGGGCACTACCTGGATATCAAGAGCACTTTGGAAGAGACGGAATCGCATCGGACTTACCGCGTCGTGGGCCAGGTGTTCTTTAGCTCTGCGGACAAGTTCACTGAAGTTTTTGACTTCAAGGAAGCGCTCAACAAAGTCACCATCGATCTCACACAAGCGCATTTCTGGGATATCACCGCCGTCGCAGCGCTGGATAAGGTCGTGATCAAGTTCCGCCGTGAAGGCGCTGAGGTTGAAGTGCTCGGTCTCAATGAAGCCAGCACAACAATCGTTGACCGCTTCGGCGTGCATGACAAACCCGGTGCCATCGACAAGCTCATGAGCCACTAAGGAGAACGACAATGACCCACGTAATGGCATGCATTGATAACTCACAATCCTCGCTGGCGGTCTGCGACTACTCAGCATGGGCGTCGCAAAAACTTAGCGCGCCCCTTACCTTGCTGCATGTATTGGATGAGGAGAAATACCCTGCATCAGCAGACCTGAGCGGAAATATCGGTCTCGGTAGCAGAGAACATCTACTGGAAGAGTTGGCCACGCTGGATGCGCAGCGTGCAAAACTGGCCTTGGAGCATGGGCAGCACATGCTTGAAAAAGCTCGCGAGCGAACAGTCCACTCTGGCGCCATGCCACCTGATATGAAGCAGCGCCATGGCCATCTCGTCGAGAGCGTGAGCGATCTCCAAGACGATATTCGATTACTGGTGATTGGAAGAGTCGGTGAGGACAGCACTCGCACTGCCCAAAGTCTTGGCAGCCAGATTGAAGCGGTAGTCCGAACTATCCACCGCCCCATCCTGATTACAACCAGCCATTTCAGGAAACCTGAAACGATCATGGTGGCATTTGACGGCAGCGCTACAGGCCACAAGACCGTACAGATGCTTACTTCGAGCCCGCTGTGCGAAGGCCTGCCAATTCATATCGTCATGGTTGGTACGGACTCTAAAGAAAACCAGAATGAGCTGGAGAAAGCACGAACCACACTTGCCTCTTCTGGCTCGCTGGTGCATGCCGAGATCCGCCCAGGCGAAGTAGAGTCGGTGCTGCATGCGTATCAGACAGAGCACAGCATTGACCTCTTGGTCATGGGGGCGTACGGGCACTCACGCATCAGGCAGTTTCTGGTGGGCAGCACGACCACGACGATGCTGCGAACATCCACTTTACCCGTATTGCTGCTTCGCTGAGCCAGTTCCACTGGCCACAGTATTTCCAGAGCTGCGGAAATACCGTGGCCACCCTGGACGATGACTAACTGATCTTGCCGTAACGAGACCACATGCAACTCATAACTGAAATTGTTCACCCCGAGCTGAAATCCAAACAGGGCAGAGTATTCCGTCGACACGCAGCACGCGGCATCGTGATGCGGGATGAACAGATCCTGTTGCTGTTCACGGAGCGCTATAACGATTTCAGCTTTCCTGGAGGCGGCCTTGATGGTGACGAAGACATTGTCGCAGGCCTGAAGCGTGAGCTTGAGGAAGAGACTGGTGCCCGTGAAATACAGGTGCTCCAGCACTACGGTTATATCGAGGAGTACCGGCCCTACTGGAAGCCACAATATGACCTGATGCACATGACGTCGCATTTTTATCTATGCGAAGTAGCGCCCCAGCTAGAGCCCGTCAGAATGGAAAGCCACGAAATCGCTAATGGAATGCGGCCTGTCTGGGTCAGCCTGCATGAGGCCATATCGCACAACGAAGCCGTGATGCAGCGTCAGGAGTTATCGATGGGGCAGTCAATTCAGCGCGAAACGTTCATGCTGAAAAAAGTCGCGTCCGAGTTGATGCCGCCAATCAGCCTTTGAGGGGATATCTCAGCAACTTGTGGCGTAAAACACGATGACCTCGCTTCGCGAGACGATGTTCCGGCCACAGGATTTCTGTCAGGGAGAAACTCCGTGGCCGGCTCGCTTACGCTTATTTAGAAACCGTGGCGGCGACAATGGCGGGCGCAGCGCTGCGTCGCAAAATCAGGACTCCACCGATTGCAGCCAGGGTCGAACCAATCAACACGCCGACTTTTACCTCATCGATCAGGTGAGCTGATCCAGCAAACGCCAGGTTTCCGATGAACAGGCTCATGGTGAAGCCGATGCCACACAAGAGCGCAACGCCGTAAAGCTGTGCCCAATTGCTACCTTCCGGCAGTTTGGCCAAGCCCATACGAATGGCCAGAGCAGCCAATAGGAAAATGCCAATCTGCTTGCCCACCAACAAGCCGAGCGCAACACCCAGCGGAACCGGATCGACTAGGTTTTCCATCGAGATACCGGCCAATGAAACACCCGCATTGGCGAAGCCAAAAATCGGCACCACAGCGAACGCTACCCACATATGCAGCTTTTCTTCTAGGAACAGCAGTGGAGACCGGGCTTCCTCTTCAGGCTTACCCATTGGAACGCACAGCGCTACAGCGACACCCGCAAGGGTGGCGTGCACTCCCGATTGCAGCACGAAGAACCACAGCACACCACCTACCAGCAGATACGGGAACAATCGTCTGACGCCCAATCGATTCATTGCGATCAGAATGGCCAGGGTTGCGAGCGATGCCAGCAACATCGGCATGGAAAGACCAGAGGTGTAGAAAAAGGCAATGATGACTACAGCACCCAGGTCGTCAATGATCGCCAAGGCGGCGAGGAAGACCTTCAGCGACGTAGGGACTCGCTTCCCCAGCAACGACAAGACACCCAAGGCGAATGCGATGTCGGTAGCGGCTGGGATAGCCCACCCCTTCAAAGTCTCAGAATTACCCCAGTTGATTGCGATGTAGATCAGCGCAGGCACAACCATGCCACCTAAAGCACCAAACCCCGGCAGGGCGCGCTGGCCCCAAGTGGAAAGCCCACCTGCCAGAACCTCTCTTTTGATCTCTAGGCCGACCATCAGGAAGAAGATGGCCATGAGGCCATCATTGACCCAATGCTCCACAGACATGCCCAACCAGACACTGTGCAAGGCGGCAAAATAACCTTGCGAGAGAGGCGAGTTCGCCACGATTAGGGCCGCGAGTGCTGCGCCCATCAGTACAAGACCGCCAGCGGATTCCGACGATAGGAAGCGAGCCAGAATCGCGGCTGCTCTAGGGGTTTCTGCGGGAACTCTACTATGAGTCATCAGTGTCCTTGCGCTTTGATCCAAAGCGATTATTTTAACATCCGAGGTTTACCAGCGCGGCAGGGCACATAGCCTGTAACGATTTACACCGGGCCTTAATCAGCCTTCAGTGTGTTCCCCGGCACGGGCTCGCTCATGAACCGCAGGGGCGCGCTCCAAGCACATAGCCTCACTAGGCGAGCGAGCATCGATCCTTCTTTACAGGCGTGTGGCTCCTCGGATATTTGATGATTGAAGCAACTGAGGCCCAGCATAAATGCACGCACCTCAGCGCGATCCTACGACAGTGGCATTTGAATCTGGAGTAAGCCTATTTGGGGATATACGCCGCTACCGACTTGCGAATCTCTTCCCGCGCCTCATCCGCGCTCCCCCAACGCACCATCTTCACCCACTTACCCGGCTCCAATGCTTTGTAGTTTTCGAAGAAGTGCTGGATCTGTGCGAGGAGTAAGGCAGGGAGGTCTGAGCACTCTTTCACGTCGGTGTACATTGAACTAAGTTTCTCGTGAGGCACTGCGATCACCTTGGCATCCGCTCCGGCTTCGTCAGTCATGTACATCACGCCAACCGGGCGACTGCGGATGACAACGCCAGGTGAGACGGGATAAGGGCAAACCACCAGGACGTCCAGCGGATCACCATCGTCGCTCAGCGTGTTCGGAATAAACCCGTAGTTGGCCGGGTAGAACATCGGCGTGCTGAGGAAGCGGTCGACAAAGGTCTGCCCACTTGGCTTGTCCACCTCGTACTTAATCGGCGAGTGGTTTGCAGGAATCTCGATAACGGTGAAGAAGTCATCGGGGATCGCGTTACCAGCCGGAATGTCCGTGTAGCTCATGTTCATAGCTCCGAAGTTGTCGAAGGGGCTGAACTGGAAGGCGTTTGTCCAAGAGTGCCCATCTCGATTGGCGTCTTCGTGAAAAATACCGATATTTCCTCAGAGTCCAGTCGTTTGAACAATCGTTCGGCCTCATCTTCCGTGATTGCCAAGCGAATTTCCGTGGGTTGATCCGCCAGCTCAAAAAAGTGCGATGAATGCAGTTTTCCTGTGTGCCCAAACCCTTCGATTCCGGTGCAGAGCGTGGCGCCCCGCAACCCCATTTCTTTAGCCACGTCGACGATCCATTCACCTAGCATCTTTCCCTGATAACGACGGTTTTGTTGGGTGAAGAAAACGACCATATAGCCTTTCATTTCTATCTCCTCAGCGAGTACCAATCATTTGGTAGGACAGAAGCCCGGCAGCGGTCATCGCTAACGAGCCTGCAACGTGCAACGAAATTGAGCCAAGCGCCCAGACCAGTCTGCCCTCCTGAATCAAGGCAACCGTTTCGGCTGAAAATGTAGAGAAGGTAGTAAGCCCACCACAGAAACCCGTGATGATCAGGAGACGCCACTCTGGACTGAGGGTAGGGGAAGCGGCCAAGAAGGCGATGGCCAGGCCGATGATGTAGCCCCCAACCATGTTCGCGACCACAGTACCTGGAGGAATCGTAGGAAACAGAGCATTCAGTTTCATGCCCAATATCCAGCGCAACCAGGCTCCAAGTGAAGCGCCAACGGCGATGACCATTAATGACTTCAGCACGGAGAGTCCTCCTCATCAGATCTGAGTGGACTAATTGGCAAGCGGCTCGCGCTGAAGGAAAAGGGAAACTCGAAGGGTAAGATCATAGCCTGTCCTGAATTGGAGGACAGGGGGACACACCTACGCACCCTGTCCAGGGTTCACGTAGGCATCATCAGCACTAAGGCGGTTAAAGGAGGAATGCCATCTCCTGTTCTGATCCTATAGCATCAGCGCCAATGGCATCAAGAGGCATCAAGAGCAGCTGCATGCAAGCGATCTGAAGGCCCTTTTGGCTAGGCAAGATGTTTAATCAATGATCCAAGTACGGGCCGACCCTTTGCACGACTAGGTCATTTGGCGCGTTTACATGGATTTAACCGATACCACTTCCACGTACTTGTACTTTTTCCTAGCAGCCTTTACAGCCTCCTGCTCAGCAAGCAACGAGCTCAACGTGTCGGCCTCGTGAAACAACTCGACCATTTTTCCTTCAAACTCGTTTCCAACACGTAACGTGACCCTCAGCCTAGGCGTAAATGCTTTTGCCACTTTCTTCTTCGCTGCTGGAGCGACCAGCGGTTTGGCGAGCACAACTTCTTCCACGGGCTCCGGCACTAGCGGCGTAGAAACTTGCTCCTCTGGCTGAGGTGTGCCGAAAAGGGCATGACGCATTTCTTCTTCAGTTAAATCAGAGCTCATAGAACATCTCAAAAGGACGCATTTCGCTGGGCAAGTTTTAATAGGATTGTTGCTGACTGGTATTCGTGGAGCCTGTGCGGACGTCAAATCCCCAGTTCGATTTCAAGACAAGAGCCTCGTAAGGCTTGCGAAAGCTTCACCTTTGGCAGCAGTGTAATGAGCCCATCAACTAAGTTGCTAGCGTGACGAGCGTAAAGCGTGACTGTGCCTGCATCAGGCGTTCGACCTGGCACGATGGCACCTACCCGCTGCTGGGCAATTTTCAGTATGCTCAAGACGTCCTGACTCACCTCATTGGTGGACAGGTGTTCGACCAATGGTCTGGGTGGAGGGGCGGCGCGGCTCCACATTTCTATGACCGCTTGGAGGAGTCCGTCTGAGCCAAGATGCTCGAGAGCCATTTCCCATAGCTGACCTTCCTGCGCCATATCCAAGCGAGCCCTAGTCATTACGGAGTTCTAACAAGGTGAGGGTCTTTCTTGATTGTGAGTTTACCAAGCTCTCAGCGGCTGCGAAGCTGATATCACTCGCACTGGTGGCTGACGATGGGCGCGAATTCTACGTGGAATTGCTCGATGCTTGGAAAGAAGAAGACTGCAGTGATTTCGTAAAGGAAATCGTGCTTCCGCAGCTGTGGGGTGGGAGCTACGCATTGCCTATTGTTGAAGCCAGGATATCGCTGCTCAGGTTTCTGACGTCGTTCAAAAAGGAGGTCGAGATCGTCACTGATGCCCCTCAGTACGATTGGGAGCTTTTTTGCGACCTGGTATATGAGGACGGACGATGGCCCAGAATCGTTCGCAATTTTCCTACCGATGCGACGACGCTTTCTCCGACTAGCGAGGGTGAAGAGCTGCCTCACCACGCCTTGCTCGACGCCAGGATTATTGCCGGCATGTTTGCTCAGTGATGCCAGGGTACTGTTGCGGATCGCTAACCTATACGACGGTGAAGTGACGTTTAAACCTCTAGTTCAGTCTAGGGGATTGTCGGGGGTACCCTTCATTGAGTGGAAATGGTGGTGAATCAGCGTGGGGGAAGCTCAGTGAAGCGAAGTCTGGGATAGATCCTCTGTTCAACCGCGCACTCGGAAATTTGCCAGAATGCCGAAAGGAGTGCCTCCTCTGAGGGACAGTGCCTGGTCATAACCTCGAACTCGTTGTAATCAAATGCCAACACACGAACACCTACATCATCCATGAAATCCAAGATCATGGCCCCGTACTCTTCATAGGTGTCGCTAAACAGCTCTTTTACCACCACGACTCCTACAAGGGGGCGTGCTGCAAGATCGATTTTGAGGGAAGTACCATCAACAAGCCGCAGCGCGGGATTTCCCTCACGCTCGATAGTTGAAACTGCGCCACGTAGCTGCGATAGGCCTCCTTTCAACTGACTCAGGGCCTTCTTACGCTTTCGTTCAAGCTTTGTCCCCATCATTTCAGCTGTGTTTGGGCTGTCCTTGGCCTGTAGTAAAAGCGTGACCTCCGTCCCCAAAACAACAGCATCGGTCAGCTCTTCCCCATCGGAGACTTTCACTGGCCCATGGATGATTTGCTCCGCCGAGTAAGCACGCTGGAGCAGATAGATGATATCCAGCTCCTGTAGGTGTCCTGGCTCCGGTCGCTCAAGGTGAGTATTTGAGAAACCTCTGGAACCCTGGAAGCCTTGGCGAGTGAGGTCGGTGATCAGGAAGTCGCTTGGAAATAGATCCTCCAAGAGCGTCAACGTTACTGCTCGGCTGTCGTCTTCCCTAGTCGTAAAGCTGAACCAGTGATCTGCCTGCTCCATCATGAGATGCCAGTGCTCCTTCCCCAAGGGATTGACACCCTTTGCATACTTTCGGAGCCCTTCAAGGCTAGCGTGCGCTGTACTGCTGAGAAGTTCGCGATTGTGTTCATCAAAAAAACAGACGCTAAAACGGTCAGGAAGACTTTTCAGGCCCTCTGTAAAAGGATCGCTACCCATCAGAGGTGTTTTAATAGTCAGCGGACTAATCGGATCATCAAAGCAGGCCGTCAACAGCGTCAGGCCTTGCGCCTCATCAGACTTGTATGGTGCAAGATAGAACTTCAGCTCGCGCTTCTCACGTGCGGCGAGGATAAATTCTTTGCCCGCTTTGACCACGAGCGCTGGGCCATCAGGGCCTTCTACAATCCAAAGACCACGACCGAGCGATGCAACGTCCTGAAGCACTTCGGGCTTCATGATGGTTAGGTACATTGGAGCCTCTGATGAAATTTAGCGTTGCCGCATGGGCTTAGAACAATTTATCCAAAGGTACGAATACTGAACCTGTCTCAGCAGCCGCCCGCACTTTGCGGTCGATTACATCCGCAAATGGTATGTGCTTGTCTAAAGCATCGTTGATATCTTTTCCCGAAATGCATATCAAGCTCTTGCCGCGCCCGAATGCCTCCAGCCCAACGTCAGTGAATCCGTAGTAACTGATAAAAACACCTCGTGTCCAAGCTGCCTTCTGGCTGATCTTGCCTTGAAAGATGTGCAGCTCCCCTGCACCAACAGGGTTCACTACCCACTTCGCCTCAACAAGGTAGATGTCACCTCGGCATTGGAAGCTTCCATCTATCTGTTCCCCCGTATTCCGAAATGGTGCGCGAGGTTGGAGGTTGGATGCCTCAAACAGCTGCTGGAGGAACGTCTCGAATGCGTAGCCTCGTGCTTGAGGAGCGAGCTTATGAATGTCCAACAGGGCCCTCTTCAACTGAGCCGCCTGATCAACATTTACCTGACGCACAGCTGCGAACGGATCGCCATTGATGACGTCGGCAGATGAGCCGGACTCCAAGCCTTGAATCAAAGTCAGGAAGCGCCCCTCGGCGTTAACCACAGGTTCATCTTTGCGTTGGTTGGCCAGCGCAGCCTGACGATATTGCCAGAGTGCTTTGAGCGCTCGCACGCAAGTCGGTGTATCGGCAAGCGTGAGGAAGCTCCGCAGGCGCCTAGCTTTGGATGTGCCATCCGCAGCGAACAGCGGATCATCAATATCGATCTCCAGCTCTCCGAGGAAGAACTGGGACATGGTGCGGTCTGAGAAGTCCAACACGTAACCCCCTTCCATCTCGAAAAGAAGGTCGATTAGCTTCATATCCAGTGGTTTGATCTTCGGCATGCCACACGTCCTTGGCTAAGCATAGGGAACCGAGCATACGATATCGCTGAAAGTGTCCGATAACTATCTGCTCCCGAGGAAGCGGTCAAAACCTCGGAGACCGGATTCAATGGCCAACGGTTAGGGAATCGAGCAGGCACCATGTGCTGGCGTCCGAAATGGCAAGCGGAGCGCCTAGGCCCAAGCAGGGCTGGAGACTTGAGGATGGAAGCCCGAAGGGGCCAAGTCCCGCAACAGCGGGATTGGTAAACGACAGCCATCCCCGAGGCGGGGCAAGCCCAAAACAACGACCTCAGAGCTACTGGAGGCGATCCGGCGTTGGCAGATACCTGTCTCCCGCTATGCGCATGAACTCACGCAAGCTACGCCGTCCGACGTCCCGCCTGAACGTCGCAATGACGTACTTCGAGTTGACCGTATTGATCACCCAAAAACTGCCTTCCTTCGTTACGGACTGAATGTCGGATGTCCGAATCAGCCGACCATCTGCAAATCGTTGGTACGGCCCAGGGCAAATGTGACCGAACACCACACCAACAGCACTGCACGCATGAATATGGACATTCACCAGGTAGGCCGTGACCAGCCCGTCGTAGTCTTGATTCACTGCTTTGGCGATGCGAAGAAGGTCGAAGTCCGAGTAGCGCTTTTCGTGTAAATCGACTGCGACGGTATTGATGTCGTCCATAGCTACAGAGCCTCCGACGCTGAGGCTACGCCGGTGGTTGCAGCGCTGCGCCGATATAGCTCCCTGACCCCAACCAAGGCATCGACATCGAGGTCGCGCTGATGGGTATTGACGTACACATCACCACTCTCGACGTGCAGAACACAGATCGGCACTTCTGCTTGGTTGAACCCCATGGAAAGCGATTTCAGCTTTTCCATCTTCCAGCCTGACCCTTTGTTCATCCATGCCGGGGTAACGACCTGGACATCTTGAATGACCATGCTCTCGTCTTGGGAGACCAGCAGCTCCACCAAGCGAGGCTCATCGTTCAGCATCTCTTCATAAGCTACGAACCGTCCCTCATGCCGGCGCTTGAGACTGACGTGATACCAATGAGTAACCAAGGATCGCGACATGGCGTGGAAGTGAGCGAGACCGTCCCCGAACATACCCACCGGGCCGGCCTGGTCTTGCATGCTAATCCTGAACATCGTGTATCTCGTGTTGAGCAGGCCCGCGAAGTGCGCCTGCGATTAACATAAGCCAAATATTGTCTTCAGCGAGGCAGTCATCTCGCGCCCTTTTCCCACGAGCACGTACACCGTGTTTCGCGTCTCGAACAGGCAAACACCGTCGAACGATTTACACAGGGTCGAGCGCACCCAGCCCCCTGGCGGAAACCGGCCATGACCGTCATGGATGACGCAGTGGGCATACATGAACATCGGCTCCAGACCAGTAGCTCGTACTTTCGCGAGCGACTCTGGGGATTCGTCGACGTGGAAGATGACCCAGTCCTCGACGGTGCAAAAAGGCTTACGACCGAAGCGCCCCGCGACCAATACTTCCACTTCTGCATGAGACAGCGACGTGCCAGCAGAGGAGATTTCCCCCTCCCGCAGCAGCTCGTGCTCAGAAGAATTAGTCATAAATTGATGATCCTATTGGCGACAAAGGAAATAGGGCTCTGCGCACGCACAGATCGCAAAGGTTGCGCATCTTTCGTCCCATCGCAATGACTATATACATTTGTGTGGAACTCATCAAACGGGGCATACCGTCTCCTTTTGTGGAGAGGTGCGCTGGATGTCTTTGCGGAAGGCATATGCGGCAACGCTACAGTGGCTGAGGGTTCGACATGGGTTGTCGCAAGCAGACCTCCAGCAACAGACTGATCAAGCACACATAAGCCGCTTGGAAGCATCGACGACATCGGCTACCGTCGATCTCAGTGCCGATTTAGCTAAAGCGCTAGGCCTAATGCCACTCTCCTTTCTCACACTGGTGGCCGCAGCCGATGAGGGCAAGACCGCGCGCTCAGTTCTGAATGACACAATGAAAGAACTCATGCAGCTCGGTGTTCTTGATGAGCAGCTACCTGCCGAACCCCAAAAGCTCACTACGCCCCAGAGGATCGCTGCCGCAGAAAGACTCAAAGCGGTGCGCGATCTCAAGGCGGCAGGCCTTTCTCAAGCGGAGGTTTGCCGGCAATTAGAACTGCCCAAGAGCACAGTTAACCGGCTGTGGTACGTTGGCGGTTGAGACTCAATTAGGCACCAAACCCTGCCCAGCATGGATCAGAGCCATTTTTCGATGTCAGTATCCAGCAAAAAGGACAATGTGACCTCAGCCTTGGATCACGCTTTCTCGCACAGTAGTCCACGCTAGAAAACCACTTACAGGTTGCCGGTAGTCCACCCAGACTCGTAAAGTTCTGAACCATGGACTGGCCAACGTGAGAAGACGATATGGATGAGGAATCGCCACCGATGCTCGACCCGGAGCTTGAGGCCATCCAGTGGCCGGCAGACTTCTCCGGCCAGCAGCTGTTTATCCAGGGTGAAGATTGGCAGTACAACGCGATGCTGAACTGGTCTCACTTTCGTGTCGATCTCTATGCTTTTGCATACAAAGATGCCGCTGACGGACTTGTGGAGGCGATGGCGAATCGTCAGGTGCCATTGGATAGCGGCATTTACCCTTTGCTTTTTCTATACCGCCACTCCTTGGAGCTGCAGTTCAAGCTGATGCTAAAGAGTGCTCGCGCTCTGACAGGCAAAGAGCCCAAGAACTACGACAAGCATCCGTTGATGCCTCTGTGGTCGGAGTTGCGTCATCTGCTCAAGGGCATCGGTCTAGAGCGCTCTGACGCCAATGCTACTGCTGTTCACGAGTTCATTCGCCAGTTGGACAACGTTGACCCAGACTCGATGGCGTTTCGGTATGCGACGACCAATAGTGGTAAAGACCATCTCCCAGACGTTACGCACATCAACATCCGGCACTTGCGCGAGGTGCTCAACAGCGTCTTCGTTTGGCTAAACGGCACATATAGCTGGATTGGGGAGATGGAGCAGGGAAAGCCTGGCGACTGATCACGCTAGGTGTGATGCCAGGCAGTTACCCTTCATGCTGATCATGCTTGCCGGGCAAGATCTTAGGCCAGAGATCACCGCCTATGGCTCCGACCTAATCTGTTTTAAATCGTTTGAAAAGTTTTTCGGGCGCCAGATACAACCTCCCGCGTGTCCGTGAGAAGGCAACATAGAGTTTGTTTTTTGTCTGTGGAGGGAGATCGGCAAGCGAGGATTTTTCGTAGACCTTCCAGTGAGTAGTACCCAGCACAACGCATACATCGTTGTAGTGATCCAGACCTTTACTGGCACCCCAGTTGTTAGACAGACACCCGTATTTATAATGTTCCTGGTAGAACAGCTTCACCACGTTGCCATCGGCGTGCACGGCGTTAGCATCGACTTGATTGGCCAGAGGAATGATTTCGGTTTCATACGTGTGCTGTGACTGCATATCAATCTGCAGATGTGCACGTATGAAATCACATACGGTGACGCCACACCTCCAGCTTCGACTCAGTGTCTCCTTGTCGACAGTCACACCCGCCTTTTGAAAAAGCTTTTCGTATTTCCCAATGTCAGCGTGTAGCGAGCTGTTCACGTTTCCATCACGACTGGTGTCGAACGTATGCTGATAGAAGTCACCTACAAATAGCATTTCAACCTTGGCTTTCGCTAATGCCATTAGCAGGTTGAAATCATGACCTGCTAGGTCTTGAACTTCGTCGACATAAAACTCATCGTAAAAGCGCTCCATTCGCGCCATCACGTCAGGAATTGCATTAACGGTCTCTAGGAGCTTTGCGAGGCGATTGTGGTAAACGCTGCCGCTTGTAGTAGCGTAATACGCCATATTGTCCCGTTTGAGCTTTAGCGTACGGGCGTGCGGAGCTCGAAAGCTGATTCCCCGCGTCTGCATATGCACTTGCAGCAGAGGGCGATAGCAGAAGCTATAAAGGAACGTGAAATAACTCAGCAGGTTGATGTTTTTCGGCACATGGCCAAACCGTTTGATGATGCTATCGCGCAAATGGCGATAGTTGTTCTCCGTGTAGGTGATTATCAGTGCGCGCTTTTCTAGGCTCAGACGCTTCACTAGCAAGGTGGTCTTCCCTGAACCTGCCACAGCGAACATCACTCGTTTATCCATTGGATTGCCTCCGCGATGTAGGCAGGAACGGTGAGCTCGCCTGGCTTTCCCTTGAGCAGCTCAAACGCGGCTTCTGCCTTGTTTGCCAGCATGTATTCCAAGGGGGAGAGGGTTTTTCGTCCTGGGCCGAAGACGGTCTTGCAGGTTTCCTCGTTGTCGTTGTGCAACCCTATTTCGAAGGTTGAACGGGCATTGTCTTTGTCGGCAAAGACTTTGGCATTATCCGAAGCGAAGTCGACGTAGTTTTCTACGCAGTTTTTCTGATAATCCTTGTCATTGTCTCGTATGGCTGCGACTCGAATTCCGAGCAGGTTAGCGAGTTCCATGTACCTTTTGAAGCTGGTGCCCCCAATAGAGATTATGTGGACGTCATCGACATGCGGTAGGCGCCCATTTGTACATTGCTTATAGAACTCTTCCACCAGGATGAATTCAGCATCACCTTCAACCAATATCACCTTCTTCGAGAGCGCGAACTCCAGGACGTTGTTATCCGGGGCCTTCATGAAGAATTCTGCGGTGTCAGGTGATAGGGCTTTAAGTGAGCCAGCAGCTGCATTCGGGCCGATCAAAAGGGCATGCCGAAGATCAAGCCTTGAGCAGATATGGCTGCTGTGGGTTGCAATGAAAAGCTGGGTGCTCTCGTTCTCCGCTAGCTTGGCGACAAGTGCTTTCATGGAGGAATGGCTGAGGTGGTTCTCAGGCTCCTCCAAGAGCATTACATCCAAGCCGCCTTGCTTGTGCTTGCTCAGCGCAAATTCAGTCTTGATGAAGCACTGCCTTCCTTTGCCGTGGTTCTCAAGCGGAATATTGTCTTCCGTGATGATTAGGTCAGTTTCCAGGTTCGACCGGACGCTACTCCGTACGTCAAACTGATACGCGGGTAGGTCAGCGTTGAGGGCTGCGAGATGTTGTCCTGTAAAAGCCTGCTTGCCTTGGCGATACAGGTTTTCAAGCTTATAGCGGTCTTCAACGGGGGCGTTGAAAGCGTACACAGCTCGGGTGTATTCACGAGATGCGTGGTCGCCATCAATACGTGAACCGTCTAGCATCATGTGTTTGATGGGTCGGTTGAAAGCTGCATAAGGCCTGCAGGCGAACGTTTCAAACCGCACCGCGTAATATTCGAACGGGAAGTTCGGTTGATCATCAGCCAAGATGGCTTGCACCGCTTCGCCATACTCGGCCATCACCGCAAGGATCATGCGCACGCCGTCAGTCTGGCGCTGGTGGGAGTTGTTGGTTCCATACAGGCCTTCGTCGTCACCTTCCTCTAGGAAAACGTCGACTATCAGCTCAGGTAGTTTTTCTAGGGTCTTCTCCCCTGCGAGGAAGGTGTTCACCGAATCCTTGTTGAGCAGTGCTTCTGCCCCCAGAGCTTCAATGCGGTTGCGACTCCCGCCAAGCGCGAGGTCTAGAGCGAGCAAAATGCTGCTTTTCCCCGCTTCATTGTTGCCAATCAGGACGTTCTTCCCGCTCTCAAAATCGAGCGTGAGTGATTTGAATTTTTTGAAATTCTGAATTACCACTTTCCTTATGGTGTGCATGTCTAGCCCTGAGCTGGAGAATCAAAAATAAGGGTGAACAACCTGAGGTGTTAGTCACAGTTCCATGAGCCGAAGCCTGACCGTCTGCAGCGAAAATTATCTTCACCAGATGGGCTCGGCTACCAGATTCTTATACCTCAAATGCGCTGGATGCTGTTTTCTCCATCTACCTGTCGTTGATGTTCTATTTCTAGAGTCAACGCTGCCTTCACCACAAGACAGGTGGATACTTCATCAGGCCTCAGGCTATGCGCCTTTGAGATCCGCTCACCTGTGTGGCCTGCTGACTGAGAATAAAAGAAAGCTCGGGTGCCCCTTCATGGAGAAACAAGGCCGCAACTGCGGCCTTGTTCTATTCAGGGGGTCACTCGTGTGAGTGTCCGTGTTCAGCGGACTCGGAGGTCTCTCCTTTCTCACCACCGCCGCATGCCGTCATCAGGCCGAGGAAGCAGATCAGGAGCATCGAACGAAACAGAGTGGTTGGGGTTTTCATGGAAGGACTCGTCAAAAGTTGATAAATGGCCTGGGGGCAGGCTGAACGGTGAATTTTCGGCAGTAGGACAGCCATCGCTGTTTTGAATTACTGTTTGACGTTCAAGTAATCGCCGTTAGTTTTGAGTGCGATGGTCACGTCGTTGTTGCTGCGATTACGCCAAAACCAACCATGGGTGCCGTCAAAAATGGCGGTAAATTCACCCTTGTCACTTTTGACCTGCTTGCCCTTGCTGTAGCTGTGGAAGTACCCCTTCTCACCGTTGTAGGGTTCGCCATGGGTATCGAAGTTCACAGGCCCACCAACCGCAGTCCATTCGTAGCTAACAGACTTGCCCTTCAAGACTTCGAGCTTTATTTCCGTCCCTTCACCTGGCTTGAGCGTGACGCTCATTTGATTAGTCTTCAAAGCTGAAGTGGGTGTGGACGCCGGCTGAGCAACAGGTTTCGCAATAGGCTGGACTTGCGCAACCTGCGGAGTCGGGGCTGGGGCTGGGGCTGGAGCAGCCGCTTGCGGTGGTGCGGCATCCGCCAAAGCTTCCTGAGCAAGGATGATTTTCAATTCGCCCATTTGGGTCAGTCCCAGTGCTCGGCCCACACCCGTTGGATCGACGGCATGTTCCGAAGGCATAACCACTGTCACCAGCAGGCCGACCGCAGTCAGCAGGGCAATCACAGTGGAGCGCACCAGCTTGCGAGTGCTTGGCAATTCATTAACAGTTGGAAGCGGAGTATTGAACATGGTCAGAATTCCTTACGCGGAGACAAACAGGCCGGTGATCTGGTAACCGATCAGGAGGAAACCGGCACTCATCATGGCAACGTTGGCGGTATAGGCGTGGCGCCAGAAACTGCCGGTGCGCCGCCAATACCCCATCAGAATGAGAATCGCGCTGAGAGCCAGCAGCTGGCCGATCTCAACACCAACGTTGAAGGCGATCAGGTTCGGAATTAGGCCATCAGGTGAGATCTCGTACTCCTGGATCTTCGTCGCCAGACCAAAACCGTGGAGCAAGCCGAAGATCAACGTGGCCACTTTAGTGTTGGGTTGGAAACCGAACCAGCGCTGGAACGCGCCCAAGTTATCGAGCGCCTTGTACACCACCGAGAAACCGATGATGGCGTCGATGATGTACGAGCTAATGCTGACCTCGGTTAGCACGCCAAGCAGCAGGGTGACAGAGTGGCCCACGGCGAATAGCGTGACGTAAAGCCCAACATCCTTCAGGCGGTAGAGGAAGAAGATCACCCCGAACAAAAACAGCAGGTGGTCGTACCCGGTCATCATGTGCTTGGCGCCCATGTAGATGAAGGGCACCAACATGACGCCGGAGCTTTCCTGAATGAAGCCCTTGTCGCCTTCCGCAACAGCGTGAGCCATCGCCTCGGGCATTCCGAGGAAAAGTGCAGCGACGAATAAAAACAACAGCAATAGGGGGCGGTGCGAAGGCGTAATAAACGCGCCAGCGCCGCTCATCAAGTACGAATGCATAGATCAATCCTACGTTGCAGAGATCGAAGGCCGCAGTGCGGCCAAGGTCAAGATGCGAACGAAGGACGGGGTGGACGCTCGATCAAAAATATCGGCGGGAGGGGAACAGAGTGTCGAATCGCATCGACCCGGATGGATAGCATTGGGGATGTCGCCAGCATCAACGCCGCTGTGAGTTGCGGTGTTTCGTGCTGGTGATCAGGGGTCAATGGCGAATGGTAGTGATCTGAAAGACTCGAATAGCTTGATGAAGCCTCTTCGCCGTGGGAGTGATGGGCGTCTTGCGTGATCTCCCAGGCTGGCTGTTTCGACGCCACTGATAACGAATAGGTATGCCCGGCCCAAGCCACCAACATGGCGAGAGCAAGCGCGATTACCACCGTAGTTGTCAGTGTTCTGCTGAACATGGCGTTAGGGTTTCAACTCGGTTTATAGGGCTTTTACGCGTTTGACCGGATCCCCCTAGGGGGGATAGGATGCCAGCGTAATTCATTGAGGCCTGAGGCTCAAGTCATGAGTGAGCACGAACACGAACACAGCCATCCCCACACCCACCAAAGTCATGAGGCGATCATCAAACGTCTCAAACGGGCGGATGGGCATTTACGCGGCATCATCACCATGATCGAAGAGGGTCGTGAGTGCGTTGACATTGCCCAGCAGCTGCATGCGGTTGAAAAAGCAGTGTGCCAAGCCAAACGTACGCTCATCCAGGATCACATCGATCACTGCCTGGAGGACACCGTTTCGGCGCTAGGCAATGGCGAACGCGCACCACTGGAAGCCTTCAAGCAAATCACCAAGTACCTCTAGGTCAGACATGCCCAATTTCGCTGAACTGCTGCAACAAGGCGGGGCTCACGCCTGGCTGTATTTCCCGAGCGCGATCCTGCTCGGCGCCTTGCATGGCCTGGAGCCGGGACATTCCAAAACCATGATGGCGGCCTTCATCGTGGCCATCCGTGGCTCGGTCAAACAGGCTGTTTTGTTAGGCTTGGCCGCGACGTTGTCGCATACCGCAGTGGTGTGGTTGGTCGCCATCGGCGGCATGTACCTGGGCAAAGGCCTGGATGCGCAAACCACTGAGCCGTACTTCCAGCTTGCCTCTTCTGCACTGATTATCGTGATTGCGCTATGGATGCTCTGGCGTACTTGGCGCGGCGAGCAGATGTTCAAGTTCGAGCAAGGTGATGATCATCACCATGGCGAGCACGACCATGGTCACCATGATGAGACCCATCGAATCGATACCGGCCATGGCCGCATCGAGCTGTCGATCTTCGAGGAAGGCATGCCACCGCACTGGCGCCTGAAGACACTGACCGGGCACGCTTGGGCTGCCTCAGATGTTCGCCTGATGACTACTCGTCCGGACGGTAGCAGCCAATCGTTCTCTTTCGTTGAGCGCGACGGCGTCCTGGAGTCGACGGTCGATATTCCGGAACCACATGAGTTCAGTGCTCGCTTGAGTCTTGGGCATGCAGGTCACTCCCATGATTACGATCTCCAGTACCAGGAACACGATCACGGGCATGCTCATTCCGAATTGGAAGGCTTAGAGTTGTCGATTGATGGCTACCAAGATGCGCATGAACGTGCGCATGCCAACGATATCCGCAAGCGCTTCACCAATCGCGAGGTCACCACGGGCCAGATCGTTATGTTCGGCCTGACTGGCGGTCTGATTCCTTGTCCGGCAGCCATTACCGTTCTGTTGTTATGTCTTCAGGTTAAAGAAGTCGCGCTGGGAGGCATGCTTGTCCTGTGTTTCAGCATCGGATTGGCGCTCACCTTGGTCACTGTAGGTGCTGCGGCGGCAATTGGTGCTAAGCAGGCCTCCAACCGTTGGCCTTGGCTGGGCACCGTGGCTCGTCGTGCTCCGTACCTGTCCAGCGTACTGATCATTGGTGTTGGTCTATACGTGGGCTTCCATGGCTGGATCGGCCTGAACGCTTGAGGCAAGTCTTTCGTGTTTGAACTCACGAGCTACATTGGTCTGTTCGTGGCGGCACTCGGTGCCGCCACGTTATTGCCAATGCAGTCTGAAGCCGTGCTGGTCGGGATGTTGCTCTCCGACCGGTACGTTGTTTCTACGCTATTGGCGGTCGCGACTGTTGGCAACGTGCTTGGCTCCGCACTGAACTGGCTTCTGGGCCGTTCCGTTGAGCGATTCCGCCACAAGCGCTGGTTCCCCGTGAGTGAGAGCAAGTTAGAAAAAGCCCAGCAGTCCTATCTGCGCTACGGGCGCTGGTCACTGTTGTTGAGCTGGGTGCCCATCATTGGCGACCCGCTGACAGTCGTCGCCGGAGTCATGCGCGAGCCCCTCTGGAGTTTCCTGCTGATTGTCACCCTGGCCAAGGGCGTGCGTTATCTCGTGCTGACCGCCGTTACGCTGGGGTGGGCATGACGATACCCACTGTCCCGCTTTCCCCACTCAAGAGCCGAAGCAGTAGCTTGGATCTGATCAAGTGGCTAGCGATGCTGACCATGGTTATCGATCACTTGCGGTTGGTGTGGCCGGAGATTAGCAACCTGTTCATTCCGGGAAGACTTTCCTTTCCGTTGTTCTGTGTCGCCATTGCGGCCAACGTGGCGCGCTCCAAATAGGGCGAGTTGTTGACGGCGGCGAATGGTCGATACCTTGCCTTGATGCTGGTGTTCGCCGCCATTTCAGAAGTGCCTTATCGCTACATCAGCACCTCGGGATCATTCAACGTGTTGGTGACGCTGGCATTGGGACTGGTGATTGCCTGGGGATGGCAACATCGCACCCTGTTGAGCAGCGCTATGGCGTTGATGGCCTCCGCAATTGCCTACGTGCTGGATGATCCACTGATGTACGGCTTCTACGGTGCACTTGTTCCAGCGGCTGTTTTAATGGCAATTAAAGGCCCCGGTGTTCTTTGGCTGCTGCCTGCGGCTCTATGCTTGATGAGCAATACGCGAAGTAGCATCGTAACCAGGGCGCTGGACTTGGAAGTCTATTCATTGGTGGCGTTGAGCACCGCGTTCGCGGCGCCGCTGATCGGACTCTGGCTACTGCGTCAGACCTTCACCTTCAAGGTCTGGCCGGTGCGGCAATGGGGATACTGGTTCTATCCGGGCCACCTTGCCGCTTTGCAAGCGTTAAGGTTGCTGGTCTGAATACCGGTCACCAGCTTTAGCAAGTCCTAGGAACTCACGATCATCTGTTGGGCCATCGGCGATGCTGATCATCGATCACATATGGATGTTCGTGATCCACACCGTCCTGGCCGTCGATGTGTGCGTGATCGCCCGGCAGATTCTCATGGGTGTGTTTGATCGACTCCTGATCATGAGCTGGGCGCCAGATCACGATGCTGACCAGTAGTGCACTGCCTGCCACCACGGCGAGGCCAACAAACGACGCCGTGAGGCTGATGTTGGCTCCCAGCCATCCCGCCAGTGGATAAGTAATCAACCAGCAAGCATGGGACAGCGCAAATTGGGCGGCAAACAACGCCGGGCGATCTTCGGCATGTGCCGAGCGACGCAACAGGCGACCGCTCGGAGTCTGGGCCAGCGAATAGCCCACCCCGAGCACCATCCACAGCGGCAGCAGGAAGTTGTAGGTGGTCAGGTTGATGCCGACGGCCAAGCCTACGACCAGTATTCCTCCGCCAAACAACATGGCCGTTCGGTCTTTGATGTTTTTCAGCAGGCGAGGCAAGACCAGGGCCGAGATCATGGAACCACCACCAAACGCAGCCAGCGCCAATGCCGTTGAGCTTTGAGGCAGAGCGAAGCGCGACTGAACCATCACCACGGTATTGACGATGACCATGGCACTGGCAGCCGCTACCGTCAGGTTGAGAGCCAGCAGCCCTCGCAGGCGGGGCGTCGCTAGGAATATGCGCATGCCACGAGTAGTTCGTTCATAGATGCTGCGTCGTGGTACTTGCTTCGCCTTTGGCAACAACACCGTGGCGACTAGGGCGGCAGAAGCGAGGAAGCCGATGACCGTGCCGGCGAAAAGGCTGTGGAAGCTGATCACCGTCAGGAGCGCGGCAGCGAGCATCGGGCTCGCGACACTTTCGAGATCGTAAGCCAGACGCGATAGCGACAAGGCACGGGTGTAGTCGTCTTCATCCGGCAGGATGTCTGGAATGGTCGCTTGGAACGTTGGAGTGAACGCTGCCGATGCGGACTGAAGGACGAAAATCAGCACGTAGATTTGCCAAACCTCGGTCACAAACGGGAGAGCAAGCGCGACCAGCGCCCGCACCAGATCCAGCGAGACCAGCATGGCTCTGCGAGGCAGGCGCTCTGCAAAAGCCGCTGCAATGGGCGCTACGCCAATATAGGCCGTCATTTTTATAGCCAACGCCGTGCCGAGAACGGCACCTGCTTGGGCGCCTGCTAGATCGAACGCCAGTAAACCGAGCGCGACGGTGGCAAGGCCAGTCCCTAAGAGTGCAATCACCTGAGCCAGGAAAAGATGGCGATAGGTTCGGTTGGCTAGGATTTTCAGCATGAGAAATCTCAAAAGGAAGCGCGTACGACTATCTGGTTACTGAGATTTCCCGAAGATAAAAGAACTACGAGTTTCTCGTTTTCAGATGAATTCATATCCCCCCTAGGGGGATATGAATTCATCCTAAACCAGAGCCAGAAGTAGCTCAAGAAATAAGCATTCGACCTTTGATCGAGTCTCCGGAGAAGTAGCTTGCTCAGTGAAGGCACTTAGCCATACGCTGCCGGGCGTGAGACCTCTCACGGATATAAAATATGAGCAAGGAGCAAGCCCTGATGAAACTGTCCGCCATTTTGATCGCCGCTTTACTTTCGATTACGTCCGTTGCTGCCTTCGCACACAGCGGCGGTACTGATTCAAAAGGTTGCCATCGCAACCATAAAACCAACGACTACCACTGCCATTAAATGGCCAAAGCCCAGCGTCAGGCTGGGCTTTGGTGTGAGCTGGTCACTTCAGATCTCTGGGTGTCTGACGGACGCTGTTTAATCCGCTCGTGATCGCTAGCGCAACAGATGTACTGCCAGACCAGCGAGCGCACAGGCCATCAGTACCTGAATGACGCCGCGCTTGAAGCGGAACAATGCTATTGCGGCTGCGATGGCGATCAATGCAGAGGGCCAGTCGAGGTTACCGCTGAAGCCTTTCGGCCAAAGCACGTGATACCCGAAGAAGCACGCCAGATTGAGGATCACCCCAACTACGGCGGCGGTGATGGCGGTAAGCGGTGCAGTGAACTTGAGTTCGTTGTGGGTCGACTCAACCAGAGGGCCACCCGCAAGGATGAACAGGAACGAAGGTAAGAAGGTGAACCAGGTCACCAGGGCAGCTGCGACAGCTCCGGCCAGAAACACCTGATCAGCCCCGAACACTTGCGAGACATAGGCCCCGACGAAGCCGACGAAAGCCACCACCATGATCAGCGGCCCTGGCGTGGTTTCCCCCAGCGCAAGGCCGTCGATCATCTGTGTCGGGGTTAGCCAGCCATAGTGACCGACTGCGCCTTGATAGACATACGGCAGTACGGCATAAGCCCCGCCGAAGGTCAGCAATGCAGCTTTGGTAAAGAACCAGCTCATCTGGGTCAGGGTTCCTTCCCACCCAAAGAGCGCGGTCAAAACACCCATCGGCAAAGCCCATAGCACGGCACTAATCAGTGCGAGTGAGGCCAATTTCAACCAGCTGAACCGAGCATGTTCGGGGGACGGCGTGTCGTCATCGATTAAGGCCGGGCCGAAGGATTTTTTGGCGGCGCTATGGCCACCGGCTCTGAATTTTTCGGGTGCCATTCGCCCCCCGAAATAGCCAATCAACGCTGCCCCTAAGACGATCAGCGGGAACGGAACATTGAATGCAAAGATGGCGGCAAATGAAGCCGCTGCTATCGCCCACAGCCAATTATTCTTCAGTGCCCGAGAGCCGATTCTATGCGCCGCCTGCACCACGATGGCCGTCACGGCGGGCTTGATGCCGTAGAAAAGTCCGGCTACCACGGGTACTTCGCCGAACGCGATGTACATCCACGACAGCGCGATCAGGATGAATAGTGAGGGCAGTACAAACAGCGCGCCGGCGATCACGCCTCCCCACGTTCGATGCATCAGCCAACCAATGTAAGTCGCCAATTGCTGAGCCTCGGGCCCTGGCAACAACATGCAGTAATTGAGGGCATGTAGAAATCTGCGTTCTGAAATCCAGCGTCGCCGCTCCACCAACTCCTGATGCATGATCGAGATCTGGCCCGCAGGCCCGCCGAAGCTAATGAAACCGAGCTTCAACCAGAACCAGAACGCCTCACGCAGACTAATCTGTTCAGGCCTCAACGGATTCGCTTCAACCTCTGGTGCCATAACTTTACTCATTGGGTTGCTCCTCTTTCACAAACCCGGCGAGCAGGCCGTCGAAGATGGCGCTCGCGGCAGCCAGAAGTTGGTCGTCGTCGGAAATGGTCTCTCGCAGCCCAGCAAGCACCCGCTCAATCCCGGCAGCCTCCACCGGCTGAATACCGCCAACATCGAGGTAATGCACAAGGGCAGCAATGCGACCTAGACCTTGTATCTGGATTTGAAAACTGGCCTGTAGGGTTTCAAAGGTGACGCGGTTACCAACATGGCTGAAGGTTGCGTCATCAAAATCAAACCCCAAGGCGTTGACTGGGCAGTCCTGTGGAGTGTTCAGCCAGACGATCTGAGCTTGCGGGTCGATGAAGCGGCGGATCAACCAGGCACAGGCGAGCCGGTCGACCCAGGGACGTTTACGCGTTGCCCAGATACGGCCCTGATAATCGCTGAGATTGAGTACCGATATCGGTTGATTACTGCTGTGCGGCTCATCCGGCGACAGGGCTCTACTGACTGCCGTCTCTAACTCCTGTAGAGCCGCATCAATCTGGTGCTTTGGTTCACCTGGGAAGTAATCGATGCTCGCTATCTGATCGTAGGCTTTGCGCAGCTTGCGGATTTGTTTGGTCGTCGCCAGCGCATTTTCAGCATTCAACTGCTCACGGCAGCCTTCGATCTCTCCACCAAGTTTGGTGTAGTCATCCTTGCGGTCGAAAAACTCGATAAAGCGCTCACCGTTGGGATCAACTACAGGCAGGAGGTAGGCGGTGCCATTGATGGCCAATATGTCTCGTTCGACAGAAGTCAGAGCTTCGCGGCAAGCGCTGGTATCAGGGAGCAGGTAAACACCGTCACGGAGTACAGCGGCACCTGAAGCTTTCAAGGCACGCCAGGCTCGCATGCGCTCGGTGGCGTTGGCGGTGGGTAAGCCAAGGATCAATGCGAGCCAATTTTTCATGTAGGAATATCTACTCGATATGTAGTAATCGCTACGCTACTCCTTGCTGCAAGGCTTGGGAAGCGGTGCTCAACAAAAGCAGTTGTTCAGAGGGCATTCGGAAGAAGGAACAGACACGCAGACTTGCGGTGGTCATTGCGAGCGAAGCCAAGCTTCCATTTTTTGCAACCTTCCTCTACGTAAAAGCACCGGTTTCCCTAAATCCAACATCACCAACAATCCCTGCCTTTCGCATGTTGAAGGGAACCAATCAGCGATTTCGACGTTGCAGCGTTTGGCGTCACCTACCGCCCACTTAATAATCATGTCTGCTGCGGCACGGTAGTGATCCGCCATGAACAGCCTTTTGCCGTCTTCTGACCAGCCTCTCATCGCAAGCTCGTCGGTTACGTCGATGAGTCCAGCGTCTCCAAAGAAATCGGTCGTATCTGGATAATGAATACCTGCCAAGGACACCTTGGCCACGCCGGATTTTCGGTCGAAGTAAGACAGGAAATGCCATCCTCCCGTTGTACTACCTGGATCTGGAAAATTGATCGCAGCTTTGCCAGTGATGTAGTGCGTGCGGGAAACGCGTTTGAGATCAAAATCGAAAAGCGGCTGGTTCATGGGAGTGTTTTGAGCCGGGCCAGCCCCTGTTTGATATGACCAGCGTTCTCACCAATTGTGTAAAGCGCACCACGGACGTTGTCGCCGACTTCCGCATGTCCCTGGGCTTCCACCTGGAGGGTCAGCTCCATGAGCGCAGCCTCAAGGGCCAGCTGGTTTTGGTACATCCTTTCCAGTACATCTGATAGGGAATACTCACCCTGCATTTGGCTCACCTCCATGTTGGGAGCAACAGCATAGCAATAGGCTTAAACGTGTAGGCGCTTTTCCAAACTGGCCTACAGCTCATCACCATTGAACTAATCATCATGCGCATGTCCCTAATGTCGTGCTGATAGCCGCCCGATTAGCGCGGTTCGGAGCTCCCCACTCTCACGCAAAGGTTTGATGAATCATGAAGAGCGAACAAGTTGAAGGTGTAGCAGAAAAGCTGGCCGGCAAGGCGCAGAGCACGGTCGGGAAACTAATTGGTGATTCGAAGATGGAAGCTGAAGGTGCGGGACATCAAGCGGCTGGTCAGCTGACTAAAACCTATGGCGATACACTGAATAGCGTATCCACGTTCGTTAAAGAAAAACCAGTCGCCGCCCTCGCGATTGGTGCTGCAGCGTTGATCTTGATAAATCGCATTTTTCGTCGTTGAACGTGGAGGAGGTGTCTCCAGCCAGGTGACACCTCTCGCTAAAGTCCTGCCCTCTTCGCACTCCCGCTACAGTTTTCTGCCAGGAGAGTGCGAGGGTAATAAACCTGCAGCCTCTTTTGCCTCGAGTAGCCTTTGCTCAGCGTACATAGCCGGATCATCGTCTGGCAGCGGGTAGCCTGCAGCCGATAGGGCCTGGGCCCGCTCCTCAATCAGCACGCGCTCGGGAACGCGAAACGCTTGGTAGGATCTGCCTGGTACGCGTTGAGTTACGCCAACTCGCAACTCCTCAGGACTTACTCTCCAGCCGGCATCGTCTGGGTGCTTGGTAAGCTTGTAACCAGAGCAGTTAGGCACGTGGTGAGTGATCTCGTACTCTCGCCATACGGCCATAGCTTGACCGTCAATCTTCTGTGGCCTGCACTCAATCAGCCAAGCCACCGCATTGATGAGTTGCCCATGTGAAAACACGGCGATGTCCTGGGCAGGATGCTCTGCAAGTCTATCTAAGAAAGACTGACCTCTAGATATAAAGTCCAAGAATGACTCGGCGCCTTCACCATCCGTGAACGCTGGGTCTGACTTGGCCCAGTATCCCTCCACCCAAGCTCGTCTCTGGGCAACGGTCGTGTTGATACACCGTGCAGGTTCAAGGTAGGTGAACTCGTGAATGGGCCATATTTCAAACGGCACTGAAGGGAAAGCAGCCACTGTCTGCATTGCAGTTGCTTGCGCTCGGGAGAACGGCGAGGCAACGATCAGATCTGGGGCTTGAGCGAATGACCCTGCCACTTGGCGCGCTTGCTCGACCCCCTTTGGGGTAAGAGGGATGCTCGCGTGATCAAGGCTGGGTTGGCCTGCGTTGGCCGCGCTTTCTCCATGGCGGATCAGCCTGACGTGCTTCACCGATCAAATATCCCCACTATTTCAGCCATCCGAACCTGCTCTCTACGTTATGGGCAACACCACAAGTGCCTACCCTTGCCCAAGGATACACCGCAGCCATGAGCACGAAACACATCACGTAGAAAAAGAGGGGTCGCGATAACCTGGAGGTTTATGTATTCCAATATTTTTGGACTGTGCTTCTGGCAATGCCAAGCTTTTCAGCGATTGTTTTCCTGTCGAAACCTTGCGCTTTCAGGGCTCGAACGTAATCTGCATAAAGCGGCTGCTTAGGCTTTCCCTGGGAGCGCTTGATGAGCTTTCCATCACTGAATTGCTCCTCTACCAACTGCCACCCTCCGGACATCTCGAATTCCCTGATTCGCAAGGCAGTACGTTGCAGGGCTTGCGAAGGGAGCTCGTCACCCTGAGCCGCAATGGCGAGAGTAACCATAGTCAAAAGGTCGAGGCCTAGATAGTCAGCGATCTCGTCCAGTTTCTCCAACGTCGCGTTCGCTCGGGCCTGCTCAAGCTTCCCCACGTACGTTCTGTGCGTTGCCCCCGCCAACTCTTCGTAACTCAACCCCTGATGAGCACGAGCTCCACGCAATGCTCCTGCCAGCGCTTCTTTCAGATGCATGAGTCGGATCCTCAAAACTGAGGATAGAGCCACGGCAAGCGTGTTTCGATAAACAGATCATAGTGATATTATCGTGACATATGGTTTGCCAAGCAGTCGTTTGATCATAGCGGCGACGTCTGGATTGGTGATGGATTGGTCATCAGAGCAGCACCTAAGACACGGCCAGGGACGTCTCGATGGGAGACGCGCTCATCAAGTCCGGCGTTTATGGCCAGCGTGAGCCCGCCTGCAATAGTCACTGAGCGACGTCTTGGCAAGAACCAGATCCACTTTTTTGAGCGATGGCAGGGATAGTGAGTGATGAAGTTCGATTGCGTGAAAGTTTCAGGAAAAGTTGACTACGTTCGATCTGTTGATCGAATGAACGGCGGACATAAAGCTAAAGTCAGCATTGATGGTGCAGTTATCCCGAATTTGCAAGTATCGAATAAGCTTTACGAAGAGTTAGAAGTCGGCGAAAACGTAACTTTGTATGGACTTTTCAAAAGAAGTAATGACAAGGAAAAAAACACAGGCATCTTGTACGGCCTAGCGAAGCAAAACGGCGAGAAATCATTTGCAACCCAGTATAGATATCAAGTCCCGCTTTTCCTGACGGTCACTGCGACCATCGCATTTTGCTTAACTTTCGTCGCCGGCTGGATAGCTTCGATATTCCCAGTGCTTTTCTTGTTTGGAGAAAATTCGGATTATATGTATACCACTACGGTATTTGCAGTAATTGAGTCGAGCTTGGTTGCCGCATTTTTCCTGTGGAGGGCATGGGCGATGTTCAACGCTACATCTGATCCTGAAGCTTGGGAAACTACCGAAGCCGCAGCGCTATCGAGTCGCTTTAGTAAGCTCCACAAGTAATTGTCCTGTGCGTAGGGCACGCTAACACCCGCCCCGGCTTCAGGATCGCTGCGCCAGACTTTCCTTTGGCTGCGAGTATCGGGCAAGCGGAGCGCGCAGGCGTGTGGGATGGACGCCCGTAGGGACGAGACGTGGCTTGCCACGGCTCGGTTCACGCCAGCCATCCGCCGAAGGCGGCACGCCATAACCACCGCCCTGCTTTGTGAAAAGGAGGCTTAAATGACCTGCGATTTACTCCGCGAGCGTGAGAGAACTAGGCGAAGGTTTCTGTGGGCGCTTGCCACCTTCCACCCTGGTGATATCAGTGCATCCGGCCTCCTTGCGATCCTCGATGATCTCGATGACCAAGAGCAAAACGACGCCCCCTGTAGCGATCAGCCACTCGAACTCGTTGAGGTTCGTAATTCTGTCTCGGTAATGCGTCATAACTCTGGAATCGACATCATTTTGGAGCAGACTATCCCGCAGCCTTGGAGGGAGCGCTTCGTTCAGGCAAGCGTAGGCTCGACCAGGCTGGCAGAAGGGTTCTACGCCTGCGACTGGTATAAATTCCTGGATTGCTGGGAAACAGAGATGCAACACTTCGAGGCACACACAGCTGCCTGCAGTAAGCCCAAGCTGGATTGAAGCAGACGGAGACTAGACATGGAGCGAGGCGGCGATGACACCGTGTATTGCGATATCCAAATGCCTGTGGCTCAAGGGCGGGAGCTATTGGAATTAGTGAGTGCACTACGAGAATCGAAAGCTCATCCACGTCTCGACAGAGTCTTCGAGCACATGCAGTACGAACTCAGCACGTCCATCGATATCGTGGATAACCCGCCAACTTGGGGGCCTTGGCGTCAGTGATGACGCTTAGTGGAGCCATCAGAGCTCTGCATCCCATGCATCCATCGCCTCGCTCAAAGTCGAGTACCACTGAAGATCACCGAGCCGTAGGGCATTTGCAACTTGCCTGTTGGTATTGCCGTCGACCCAAGGCGGGAGACTCTCTTGGCCATTTGAGAAGAGACTAGCCGTCGCCACAGCGTAACAGCCGGTATTCGTAGACTGGAGGCACACATAGCGCACAGCAGCGCCACTATGGAGCCGACGCCAAGTCACCACTTCCCTACAGTCTAATGCGCTCACTGGAGCCTCTACGGCGGGACTCTCTTCCTGTTCCACCTGGACATGTACCGCTGCTTTGAATGGCCCGCCAGGCGCACCAGGTTTGTGGACGAGATGCTTGAGCTGCTCACGTGAGGCGATGATCTGGTCGCGAATCTCTTCCGGGTCGATAGACATTCCACCCCGGTCAGTAACCGAGAGGGTCTTCAAGGAGTTCGCCGCCAGGATGAACTCGCGTTCACGCGCCTTCTCCCGCTCGGGGCGTCGGTCGGGACTAATGACGTTCCAAAGGCTTGTAAGCAGCTTCAAGGACATACTCCTACCTAAGGTATTGGGCGCGGATCCTGCGATCATACTAGGAGTGCAAGACGCCTGAAGGGGTAGCCCAGTCCAAAACATTGTTGCTAACTAACGATTAGGAATTCAAACCGAAAAGCCAACACAGAGCGTGTCGCTTCGATTTGGGCGAGCTACCCCCTGCTGCACAATGTCCTGAGTGCTTAGGATCAAGGCCAGCCGCTTTGATCGTGACACGCCGGTGTAGAGCATGCTGCGTTCCACAAATTCGCTTTGGCTCAGAGAGCAAATGATGGACGTCTCGTACTCGCTGCCTTGCGACTTGTGAATTGAGATGGCGTAAGCGAGCTTCATCCCGAGCACGAACAAGTCCATCCTGGATAGGGTGACTTCGATCCCATTGAAGAGACATGCACCATAGATCTGGCCATCGATTGACGTAACGCCGGACATGATCCCGGTATTGCCATTGAACAAATTATGCTCGTAGCTATTCTGGGTCACGATGACGGGGTCATTCACTCGCAGCCAGTATTTGCCCATCCAAATGCCCAGCGTCTCGTCTGTGTGCTGGAGGACGCTTTGCAGATGGTTGTTTATCTTGTGCCCGGAATCCGGCATGCGCTCGGACATGTGGGGCGTCAGAATCTGAGCATCAGGGATGATCTGCTTGATCTTCGCGAGGTGTGTCAGCATGTCCTGCGTGTTCGTGCAGGGGATCAGATAAACCCCATCGCGCTCGCCATTCCAGAATGGCAATGTGTCCAGATGACCCGATCTAATCTTCATGGCGATGTTCTGAAGGTGACTGTTGTCGATAGACCTGTGAACCTTGGTCAGATGGGTCGACGGTATCGCCTTTGATTTGACCAGGGCATGGAAGAATATTCCATAGCCTACCGGTGATAGCTGACCGGTATCGCCTACTAGCAAGAGAGACAGTTCCTTCTTTGCGAACGCATTCAGCAGTTTCAGCATCAAGGCGATGTCCACCATGCTGGATTCGTCAATGACTACGAGCGGGTCGCCCCCAGTGTTGAACCCTGAGCTTGCGGCGCTGATTTTGATCAAAAAGCTGTGGATCGTGTGGGTGTCTCGGCCAACAGACTCCTTGGCCCGCTCCTTGGCTTTTCCGCTCAGTGCTAGGACATGCACTGGGCGGTGCCGAGAAGCTATATCCACGATGGCTTTCAGCACGGTTGTTTTGCCAGTACCGCCGAACCCAGTCAGCGTGCTGATGCGATTAGTAAGCGCCATTCGCACTGCGTTTTTCTGGTCTTGAGTAAGCGAGTACCCAAAGGTGCTCTGACTATGTGCGGAGTAATCTTCAATCGCTTGCTCCAGTTCCTGCGCAGAACCGTGGAGCAATGAGGCCTGAGCGGACAGTAGAGTAGCGACTCGCTGCTCAAGTTTACTTTCGATAAGGGCCGCGCCCAGTGGCTGGATGAGTGTCGTCCCTTGATGCGTCTTCACGCATACAGCACGCCTTTGTAGGGCACAGTCGATAGCTTGGTCTACCAGTCTGGCGGATGAAAGCTTCTGCATCAGGGCGGTTTTTAGTTCTTCGATTCGGTATGCCGTATGACCCTGATCCAGGCGCACATACAGCAAGTTCTCCACAAGGCCGGCCAGCCTGCGTGGGTCATCACGAGATATGCCTAGCTTAGCTGCTGCGGCGTCCACGATTTTCCATATGTTCGGGTGGATGCCTTGAAACGCAACGAGGCTGTACGGGTTAAGCTTCAGACGCTCTACCGTATTGGTCTGGCAAACCTTGAGAATGCTTTTGGCGAGCCCAGGGTCGAAGTGGTGTTCCATGAGAAACTCAATCGTTGAAATCTCATCCTGCAGCGTCCTCCAAGCATCCACGACCTTCTGGGCGAGATCGGGATTAATAAATTCCGCCAGGTAGCTGACCCTGCCAGCAGTCAATGCCTGAGCAAGGTTTTCTGCGCCAAATGCCCTGACCAGTTTCGAGACTTTCGCTTTGCCGAATGACAGCCCGCGAAATGCAGGATGCTTTACCAGCAATCGTTCCACATACGCCGCAATGGGCAGGTTTACGATATGGCAGCTCTCGATCAGAACGAAATCCCTGAACTGATCATGCCCTGTGATCGAGCCTTTGAACTGCCAGCATTCACCTGGTTGAGGAATGCGGGTGATGATTTTATAACTGGCTCTGCAGGTGTAAATTTTGTTTTGGCCAATGATGCGCCCGGAGAAGACTGCACCACCGAAACTGCCTGGCTTCACCGAGCTCACCTGGATCACGCTCGACAGGTTGCTCATAGGATGAATGACCGCCCAGAGTCGATCATTAAGTCCTGCTGGCTACTGATTTCCTGTGCAGATGTCCGAAGCAACCGTAGCTCGGCAGAGAGTCGCTCAACTTGCTCGCGAAGCAGTTCGTTTTCCTTCGACTTTTGCTCAAGCATTACTCGCAAGCGATTGGCTTCGCGACTTTTCGAATCCGCCATATCAACCGCCAGAGACTCGGGGTCTTTGGCCGCAACAAACTCGCTGCCTATGCGGCGAATGTCCTTCGCGATGACCTGTTCCAGGGTCTGGCCCTGGGAGCAAAAGACCTTCTTGGCGCTTTCAGAAAACCACTGCCTACGATTACCACATTCATCAGCGATTTTGCTGAAGTTGACGGCGCCAAACTGGTTCATAGGAAATTTCTCCCCAGCCTGTTCCAGTTGCAGCACGTAGTCCCTATAGCGGTCGTACGGAGAGCGCTTCTGATCACTTGTGTCCATGGCTTTTCTCTTTCGCTTTCAACCACAGAATGAACGGCTCAACCACCTCTGTTGGCACGAGTCCCTCCCTAGGTTCAAGGTCGTCAAAACTGCAGCAAATCTTTTTAGCCTGCATGTCAACCGTAAACATCCCTTCACTTGCATCGAGAACCAACTTAAGGGCCCGGCAGGTTTTGTCAAACTTCGCCATGAATCCTTGATCCACATGCGTTGTGTCTGGCAGGGTTACTGGCTGAGCACCATGGCTACGGAGGGCTGAGCGCAGAGCTTCGACCTCCTTCCTCAGTTTCTCTGTCTCAGCTTGAAGTTGGTCTGCTCGCTGAACGGCCAGCTTTCCGACAAGCTTGTCCTTCTTAGGCTCCATGTTTCCAGCAGCATCCCAGTGCTTGAAGAATATTGGCCCGAGCAGAGTCCAATAGTCAGTGCTCTGTACCAAGGTTCTGTAGCCAATCTTCTTTTCGTTTACAGGAAGCCCATCGTTGTAAAGTTCGGCGCAGAATCTTGAGTAAGGCGTAACCCCATCGAATGATGCTTTTCCTACGAAAGACTTCAGCTTAGGTATTACTTCGTCTTTAATTCGGGAAATTCTATAGTCGCGGTTCAGCTTTTGAGAGCCTGCAAATCGGTTTTGGCCCTTTTTCGCACCTTTGCTCATGCAGAAACACCCCCTGGGCTCGAAATTAGCTTCAGGATTGCAGTAGGTCGTTCCAAGGCCATGGGCTTACTCATTGCATCATTCAAATCATGCAGTGAAAGACCCAGAACTTCACACGTAGACCGAATCAGGCCCCTAAATTCATCGATCAACGTGAATCCTGTAGGAGCTTCTTGCAGCATGCGGTTAAAGTCCCCAGTGAATGCTAGGAGCTTGTTTCTTGCCACTTTAACCTGCTTGTCTAACTGTGGAGTGAAATACTCCGCATGCGACTTGGCTTCTGCAGTGCGAGCAATCAGGTTGGAAAGCGAGTCTTTCTTGAGCTCTAAGCGCTCCAGGTGCTCTGAGACGATTTCAGGTTTCTCTACCAGGAAGCTCTCACGCGTTTTGATTTCGTTATGCATTTGCTCGAGGCAGTGAGCAGTAACGCTCCATGAAATGATCTCTGCGGCGAGGAATTTGCGACGATTGGCTTTTGGGACAAGGCTTTCAGGCGATGCTCCATTCCTTTTAGACTCAGCGATATAGGCCTCCAGCTCGCTGCACTCGTCAGTTAGCACACGAATGTGACCGTATATCCTTGGCAGGTGGTCGACAGTTTTGACCGAGTAATAGCAGCCCCCGCACGGCATGCTTATCTCAGGAATGGCACCCAGGTCTTTAATGACGTCCGCTGGGCAGCGATTACCAAACGGGCAGATATGAGTGGGCATGAAGGCCAGCGAGTCGATGGGGCGCTGCCTTGTCTCCCTGACGCCCGAAACCACATCATCCTTGGTCTCACGGTCAAATGAGATCGCACCGAAGTCAATCAGAGACTTCTCCTTGTCTCGCCGGAAAGCCTGCTGAAGCTTCGATGCAACGTCTTCTGCTTTGATGTTAGACATTGCTGGGCGGTCAACTAGCCATCCATGCTCAACACTCAGTTTTTGATACTGGGCAACCGATTTCAGGTATGCAGGGTCAACTTTTGCGTAATACATTACATGTTCATCACTGGCATGGCCGGTAATAAATGCGCCGATGATGTGTGGCGGCAAAATTGGGATGTATTCAGATACAACTGATACTCGGCAGGAGTGCGGGGTATGTTCGATTAATTTGCAGGCCTGTCCCTCAAGTTTGATCGCGGTGAGATAGTCGTGAGGATCATCAATAGACTCCAGATCCCCCACAGCCTCTGGCATAGCGTTCGTCGCCTCAATGCCCAGCTGAAACCTGCAGAACAAGTCGAAAGAATAAATTAGCCTTTTGAAATATTTCGCATAGGCCTCCGGAGTCAGCACGCCAGGACTTGTTCCCTTCGGAAATAGCGTGATGATTTTGCCATGCTCATTTTCTTCATGGTAGTCATACCAAGTTTCGACATCCATTGCGGGATCGTTAAACCAAGGGATCATGGCTTTTTGACGATCTAGCAGTTCAATTACCGTCTTCGAAACAGTAGCGTCCCACGGGCCGTTTACTTTGTCAGTGTTGATGCGTAACTTGCAAAGCGGAGGCAGGGGTCTTGAACGATCAATTCGCATATCATAGGTTCGCCTCTCTAGCCAGCGTATGTGAATACTACGAACCCCTGTCTCCAGTGCGATGATATTATGTCTGATGTAATTGAGCTGAGGATAGAACACCCACTTTCCTTCGCGTTCAACCGAGTGTTCAATAATTGGCACGACGAACCTTGGAAGAAGTCGCAGCGCCTCATACTTCATGGGGCGATTATTTTCGGATTTAGGCTGCGAAGCGTCAAATGATGGGTTCCGGTAGAACACAATTGGAACGTACCCAAGTTTTTCAGTTTGAACGATTTTTTGGGTATTGTTCCAGTTCTTTGTTTCAATATCAGCTCGAAATTTTTCGTCGAACAGGTTTATTTGTTCGTGATATACCCTTTCGGCTAGGTGAGTTGTGAAAGACTCTATCGCGTAGCAGTATTGGAGAAGGTATGGGAAATGCTCAGAATGAAATGCAGGCTTATTAGAGCCATTCCTTCTTCGCACGATGGGGAAATCGAGCTCAAGTATGGGGCAAACAAAACCAGAAAGTTTCTCGTCGGCGCTCGAGTGAGCCGTCAAGTAGTTGAAGAAACTGGTGATGTGGTACATGATCTGCTGGATCGTTGAGTTTGACCTGCCTCTGCGAAGAAAAGTGAGAAAGCCTATGTATCCATCGCCTTCCATGTGCGTCCGATTAAGCTCACTTGGGTGAGGAGGAAGCAATCCCGTGGCAGTAGGGTATTCGCCAAACAACCAGGTATTCAGAACTGAGAAGCTCTTGCTGTAAGCGTCGAAAGACTTAATTCCCCGAGACTTTTGTAAAGCGGTGTATTTGTCCTGATATTTCAACCACGACTCGACACTTTCCTTGTGCTCATCAGGATAGTCATATTCGCCAGAGGCCAGCGCTTTTCTACTGGCGTGCAAATCATTTTTAGGGCGGACGGCGGCCTGGCTACATCTGTCAGAATACAGCCTCTGAACATAGTTCCAAAACGCGGCTGGGGCGATGGGGTACTGGAACCAGTCAACGTCATTTCTTCGCGTTAAGACCAAGTGGTCGGAGAGGTCAGCGATGTCATTTGGATTGATGTCTTCGATTCTATGCCAGTCTGTGCAACGAATCATGCGCCATGCGTACCATCCAAAGTTTTTGACGGCACTAGGCTTCATTACGGAGGTAATGTCCGGAATGTCTTCGTAGAGAACATGCGAGACAAACGGTTTGCTCACAAATGCAAGCACCTCGGTATAGGATGCTGCAGCAAACTCATAGAAGTTGGTTCCTTCGTCCTGATTGTGAACCGTGGGCTTTCTTAGGTCAGCCGGGAGCAGGACAGCTCGCTCCTGCCAGAGAAAGTGAAGAATTAAGACGCAGTCTTTACTCAGCCTCTCCAAGGAAGACTTGTTGAGCCAGTCAATAGAGGCCTTCGGAACGACCTGCTTCGCAAGTTCTATCGGCGCAGTCTTTTTCGTGCAAGCTAAAGCATTACGCACCCACACTTCATCATAAATAGGTGCATTCGACACGTTCAGGTGGTCATCAAACAGGCGCACGATGGACGCGTTGTAATATTCGTTACGAGCGCCGCTTGTTACCTTACTTGGAGAGATATAGTTCGTGCCAAACAGCTCTTTGCAGACGCAAGCCTTGGCTTTCGTGATCGCCTCTTTAATGGAGCTATCAAGAGGTGCTCCAGTTTTGATAATCTGAATATCCTTAGTCAGGTTAATCATGTTGCGTCCCTTGAATGCGATTCGCCTCGTCCTTCAATACTTCGAGCTGGCGTAGATAAAATTCTTCGCGAATTGTGGTAAAGGAGGCATCGCCTCTTTGCATGACGTACTGGTTAGCATGTTGAATGTATGCTTCGATGATGTCGGTGTCATGCTTCGCGTACTTCATCGTGGATGTAACGCTGGCATGGCCCATCAGGATCTTAACGTATGTAATGGGCAGGCCAGGAAGGGGCTGTCCAGGAACTGGCATGTAATTAAGCGTGTAAGTTCCGTACATATGCCTAAGCGAATGAGTGCTGATGCCTGTGACGTCCGGCAAGCCTGCCTTCAAGGCGTATTTCTTGAGGGTTTTGTCACGGCTACTCCTGTCGCTTGCGAAGAAGGGCCTACCGTCAGAGTTTTGAAATAAGAAATCATGTCCAACGCTGGAGTTGTATTCTAGGGTCAGGTACTTCTCAAGGTTCTCCCAGAATATTTTAGCGAATGGCTCAATCATGAAGGTCACCTCGGTCTCCCGACCTTTCCAGGAGAGAAGCTTATGCTCTTCTTCAGTAATGCCAGGCGTTTTCCTTGCAAAGGGGTCGCGTAGGAACACTGCAAAATCGTCACCATCGATGTCAGGCATTCGAACTTGTAGCGCCTCGCTTGTACGCGAACCTGTCGCGGCGAGTAGGGCATATAGCGTCATGTCCCTGTAAAATGTCGTGGACTTTGCAGGCTTGGCCTGTCTGAGAAAGTCGACGGATCGTTCTATAGGGAATGGGAGAATCTTGAACGGCTGCTTGTCGTTTTTCCTGTTCCTACGCCCTGCTTTAGCAAACAGCTTATCTTGCTTGCGCTTAGGCAACACTGAGTTAAGCGAGCCACGAATGACTGCTGCCATCCACGAATTGGCCTTGTGGGCCGAAACCTCATATTGGCTTCGATATTCGGCCCGGCTCGAGTAGAACCGACTGAAAAGATGGTCAGGTGTTGTAATGTTTTTTGACTCGGCTACTTCAAGAAACCACCGGATAGATGATTCTATAGACTCTGCGATTGAGTTTTGACCTGTGAGCCGCGTCTTCCCCAGACTATAAGCCAGGGTCTTCGCTATCGGGTTCGTGGCGTCTGTACCGAAGAGGAGATAAACCTGATAGCTGTAGATGACGGTCTCGATAGTGACCTCGACATCTGCAGGAAATTGGGTCTTCGACGCCTCATACACGTAGTCGATGAAGCGGCTAACGTGCTCCGAGTAGAGCTTATCAGTGTTTACGGCATAGCCCCTACGTGCCAGCCAAGTCGTGTAGTCGGTGAACGGTTTGAACTCGCGTGCCTCGTCGGGCATGCCAGGGTCGAGATGAAGCAGGATGTAGTTAGCCTCGCTCGTAACGGGCGCTTCGACCAAGATGAAGTTCTTCATGAGCTCTTATTCCAAATACCACACCCTATTAGCTTTGGGTGTCGCACTTGCCTTTGTCAAGGAAAAAGGCTCAAGTGGGTGAATCAGGCCAACGCAGAAAGCTCCGTCAGCATGGCCGTTGGCCGTCTGCGGAGTGCGCTAAGTGCTTGATTGTAAGGGGGATGGGGCCACCGGCGGGAATCGAACCCGCGACCCACCGATTATGAGTCGGTTGCTCTAACCAATTGAGCTACAGTGGCGCTGAGAAGGTGCAAAGCTATCAAAAATCAGGTTCAAATGCCACACTAACATTCGTACCACATAAGAACCGTGGACCAAAGGATTATGAGTCCTCTGCTCTAACCAACTGAGCTATAGGCCCTCAGTAGGCCGCGGATTATAGCGACGGTTTGGCGGCTGTGCTATCCGAATAATCCGATACGGTTACACGAAGAAACGTTGCGGCGAATTCTTCCGGGGGCAGCGGCAGGCTGACGATGTAGCCCTGGATCTGTTCGCAACCTTCGGCGGCGAGGAATTGTTGCTGGGCCTGGGTCTCGACGCCTTCGGCGATCACGGTGAATTGCATGCTCCGGCCCAGAGCGATGATCGCGCGGACAATCGCCGCGTCGTGCGGGTCATCGGGCAGTCCGCGAACAAAGGACTGGTCGATCTTGAGGATGTCCAGCGGCAGGCGTTTGAGGTAACTGAGCGAAGAATAACCGGTGCCGAAGTCGTCGATCGCCAGTTGTACGCCCAAGTGTTTGAGCTGGTGCAGCACCGCCAAGGCCTCCTCGGCCTGGCTCATGATGAAGTTTTCGGTAATTTCCAGTTGCAGTAAATCCGGCTGCAGACGGTTGTCCCTGAGCAGTTGTTCGATGCGCCCGAGCAGATTCGGCTGGCGCAGTTGCGCGCCGGCCAGGTTGACCGACAGCGGGCCAAGGCTGTCGTAGATCTGATTCCACTCGAACATCTGCCGACAGGCGGTTTCGAGCACCCAATCACCTATCTGCAGGATCATGCCGTTCTCTTCGGCCAGTGGAATGAAGTGCTCCGGCGGCACTTCCCCGAAGGTCGGGTGACGCCAGCGAATCAGTGCTTCGGCGCCGACCAGGCGATGGTCGTCGAGGCTGATTTTCGGTTGGTAGTAGAGGAACAACTCTTCGCGCTCGATGGCCCGGCGCAGTTCGTGCTCCAGTGCCACGCGCTCGCTGGCCTGGGCAGTGAGGTCGCGGGTGTAGCTTTCGACGCGGTTGCGGCCCTTGGCCTTGGAGCGGTACATCGCCGCGTCGGCGTTTTTCACCAAGGTGGCGACATCGCAGCCATCCCGTGGATAGAGGCTAGTGCCGATGCTGGCGCTGATGAAGAACTCGTGCTCACCGGCCTGAAACGGTGCGCCAAAGCAGTTGAGCAGTTTGAATGCGATGTTGTCGGCATCGCTGGCTTGTTGCAGACCCGGCAGCAGAATGATGAATTCATCACCGCCCAGTCGTGCGACGGTGTCGATATCACGCAGTTGTTCTTTCAAACGCACGGCAATGCCTTTGAGCAGCAGATCGCCAACCGGGTGGCCGAGGCTGTCGTTGATGTGTTTGAAGCGGTCGAGATCGAGGAACAGCACCGCGCCCTGACCACCGTTTTCCTGCTGACTGTTCAGCGCGGTGAGCAGGCGACTTTCAAACAGGGTGCGATTCGGCAGGCCGGTGAGCGGGTCATGGTGCGCCTGATAATCGAGCTTGGCCTGTGCGTGTTTGAGGCTGGAGATATCGGCGAACACCGCAACAAAGTGGGTGATGAACTTGTCGCGGTTGCGTACGGCGCTGATGGTCAGCCAGCTCGGATACAACTCGCCGTTCTTGCGCCGGTTGGAAATCTCGCCCTGCCAGTGTCCCTCAGCAGTCAACTGGTGCCACATTGCCGCGTAAAACGCGCTGTCATGCAGTCCCGAGGCGAGCAGGCGCGGGGTGTGGCCGAGGGCTTCGCTTTCGCTGTAGCCGGTGATTTCGGTGAACGCACGGTTCACCGCGCTGATGTGCTGCTGGGTGTCGGTGATCAACACGCCTTCGGCGGTGCTCTCGAATACGGTGGCCGCCTGCTGCAGTTTTTCCTGCATCAAATGGCGCTCGGTGATGTCCCGGGCAATGGTCAACATGCAATCTTCTTCGCCGATCGGCAGAGGACGGCTGGACACTTCGCACAGACGGATCTGCCCGTCGCTGCGGCGGATATGGCAGGTGAAATCGCGTACGAAGCCGTCGCGGTGCAGCAGGTCGAGCATCTGCTTGCGTTCGTTGAGATTGACCCAGATCCCCAGATCCAGCGCCGAGCGATCCACCGACATCGCGCTGTTGAACCCGGTGATGCGACTGAAACCCTCGTTGACCTCCAACAGCAAGCCATCGCTCTGACGCGACAGCAGCAAGCCGTCCGGCGAGGCGTGAAAGGCCTTGGCGAACTTCTCTTCGGAGGTTTGCAGTTGCTGCTGGGTTTCCTTGAGCTGGGTGATGTCGCGCACGACCACCACCAGCGCCGGAGTGGTGTCGAGGTCGAAGGGCTCGGCGGAGATCAGACCGGTGAACACCTGGCCATTGTTGCGGCGAAAGGGCATCTCCAGGTTGCGGATACTGCCAGCCTGCAAGCGCTGTAACAGCCCGGGCCCGACCCCGGGGATGCCCCAGATGTTGAGTTCGGTGGCGGTCTGGCCGACGACGTCCTTGGCCTTGAGGCCGATCTGTTCTTCAAAGGCTTCGTTGACCTCCAGCAGACAGCCGTCGGACAACCGCGCGATCACGAGGATATCCGGGCATTGCTGGAACACCGACGCGAACTTCTGCTCCGAAAGCCGCAGCGCCTCCTCAGTGCGCTTGGTTTCGCTGATGTCGATCATCAGCCCGCGCATCACAGGCTCATGGCCATGTTCAATCAGACTGACAATGTCACGCACCCACAGGCAGCGCCCGTCAGCGGTGATCACCCGATAGTCGAGGGTGTGATCGCGTCCGTCGCGTACCGCCTCATCGCAAATGGCCTGGGCGCGGGTCAGGTCGGCGGGGTGAATGATGTTGCGCCAGAAGCCCGGAATCAGCCAGTGCGCCTGTGGATAACCGAGCAGATCTTCGGCATGGGGCGACACATAGCTGTAGGTGAAGTCGCTCATGCGCGCTTCCCAGGCGATGGCCGAAAGGCTCTCGACCAATCCGCGGTAATGATATTCGCTGCTGCGCAATTCCTGTTCGAGGTCGACGCGGCGGGCGATTTCCGAACTCAAGCGGCGATTGATGCGAATGACCACCGCCAGAATGCTGACCAGCAGCAACAGGCCCGGAAGGCCATAGATCAGAAGGTCCGACCAGAATGTCCGATGGTCCAGAACATTACCGACCCAATGTTCCTGAATGCTGCTGATTTCCTCGGGGCTCATGTCCGCGAGGACTTTGTCCAGAATACCCACCAGCATTTTGTTGTCGCGGGGTACGCCCATTGCCAGCTGATAGCGATACGGGGTTTCGCCGCTCACGTATAAACCGTCGAGCTTGAGCTGGCGCAGACTCCAGACGCTGGAGGCAAGGTCGCCGACCACGGCGTCTACCTCATCGGTAGCCAGAGCCTGCAAGGCCGAGCTGACATTGGGCATGGCCACCAGATTCAGGTCGGGATGGTGGGTGCGCAGGAGTTCGTGGGGGGCGTAGTTCTCCACCACGGCGATCTTCAGACCGTACAGGTCCTCGATTTTGCGCGGTTGTGCGCCGCCGATATGGGCGAGAATCACGATCGGAAAGTCGAGGTAGGGGCGGGTAAACGACAGATAGTTCTGGCGCTCCGGCGTGGACATGATTCCTGGCAGCAGGTCGATCTTGCCGGTTTTCACCTGCGCCAGCACTTCGGTCCAGCTCGATGGCTCGACCGGATTGAGTTTGATCGACAGGCGCTGGCGGATCACGTCGATATAGTCGGCGGCCAGGCCTTGATAGCGATTCTGTTCATCGCGGAACTCGAACGGCGGCCACGATGCATCGACACCCAGGCGCAAGTCCGGGTGAGCCGCCAGCCAGCTACGTTCTTCATCGGTCAGAGTCAGCGCGTCAGCCGTTGCGGTCCAGATCATCAGTGACAGCAAGAAAAGCACGGGCGCCAGTCTGGGCATAACCGTCTCGTTATGGCACGGGATTCATTGTTTCGAGTGTAGACGGGGTATGCCGGGGAGGGGCGGTGCGAGGGATTTAATCTGCCGCATAAACAAAACCCCCGGCCTGGGCCGGGGGTTCTGGTATCACTCGTCGAGGAAGGAGCGCAGATGCTCGCTTCGCGTCGGGTGGCGCAGCTTGCGCAGCGCCTTGGCTTCGATCTGACGGATCCGCTCACGCGTTACGTCAAACTGTTTGCCCACTTCTTCGAGCGTGTGGTCGGTGTTCATGTCGATACCGAAGCGCATGCGCAGGACCTTGGCTTCACGGGCAGTGAGGCCGGACAGCACTTCGCGGGTCGCTTCTTTCAGGCTTTCAACGGTTGCAACATCGATTGGCGACTGCATGGTCGAGTCTTCGATGAAGTCACCCAGATGAGAGTCTTCGTCATCACCGATCGGGGTTTCCATGGAGATCGGCTCTTTAGCGATCTTCAATACCTTGCGGATCTTGTCCTCAGGCATTTCCATGCGTTCGCCCAGCTCTTCCGGGGTCGGTTCGCGACCCATTTCCTGCAGCATCTGGCGGGAAATGCGGTTGAGCTTGTTGATCGTCTCGATCATGTGCACCGGAATACGGATGGTGCGGGCCTGGTCGGCGATCGAGCGAGTGATCGCCTGACGGATCCACCAGGTGGCATAAGTCGAGAACTTGTAACCACGACGGTATTCGAACTTGTCCACCGCTTTCATCAGACCGATGTTGCCTTCCTGGATCAGATCGAGGAATTGCAGGCCGCGGTTGGTGTACTTCTTGGCGATCGAGATCACCAGACGCAAGTTGGCTTCAACCATCTCTTTCTTCGCGCGGCGGGCCTTGGCCTCACCGATCGACATGCGACGGTTGATGTCCTTGATTTCGGCGATGGTCAGACCGGTCTCGGTTTCCAGCGCGATCAGTTTCTGCTGGCAACGGATGATGTCCGGCTGTACGCGACCAATGGCTTCGGCGTATTTGCTCTTGCCTTTGGCCAGGGCGTCGGACCAGCTTTCGTCGACTTCATTGCCCGGGAACTGACGCAGGAAATCGGCGCGTGGCATACGTGCATCACGTACACACAGTTGCATGATCGCGCGCTCTTGCTGACGCAGACGATCCAGGGCGCTGCGAACACGCTCGACCAGGGCTTCGAATTGCTTCGGCACCAGTTTGATCGGCATGAACAGCTCAGCCAGGGCCAGCAACTCGGCAATCGCTGCCTTGTTGTGACGACCGTGCTTTTTCAGGGCCTTGCGGGTGATTTCCATCTGATCGGACACAGCGCCAAAACGCTGGGCCGCGATGACCGGATCCGGACCGCTTTCGGCTTCTTCTTCGTCATCCGAAGATTCGGCGTCATCGTCGTCGGTATCGTCGTCAGCCTTGGCGGCTTTCGCGTCGATCGGCGGCGGCACTTCGGCGGCCGGCGGCGCAATGCCGTCGTCCGGATCGATGTAACCGCTCAACACGTCGGACAGGCGACCACCCTCGGTGGTGACGCGAGTGTACTCGGAGAGAATGTGGTCAACCGTGCCAGGGAAGTGCGCGATCGCGCTCATCACTTCACGGATGCCTTCTTCGATACGTTTGGCGATTTCGATTTCGCCTTCACGAGTCAGAAGCTCGACCGTACCCATTTCACGCATGTACATGCGCACCGGGTCAGTGGTGCGACCGATATCGGTCTCCACCGCTGCCAACGCAGCGGCTGCTTCTTCCGCAGCGGCCTCGTCGGTATCGGCGTCGGCCAACATAAGGGCGTCCGCATCCGGAGCACTCTCGTGTACGGGGATCCCCATGTCGTTAATCATGCGGATGATGTCTTCCACCTGCTCCGGATCTGAAATATCCTCGGGCAGGTGGTCGTTGACCTCGGCGTAAGTCAGATACTTCTGCTCACGACCCAGTTTGATCAACTCAATAATACGAGACTGCTGTTGCGCTTTTCCGGACATAACACCCTATCCACTGAAGGTCTTGGCGGGCAAAAAACAAGCCGAGGATTATACCTGAGCTATGACCTCACGCGCCAGTTGAGGTCGGGTTTGATGCGGAAACATTGCGACTTAAAAGGTCGCGCAGTTGATTTTTCTCTTCGGCGCTCAGTTCGCTTTGACGCGCTTTCCTGAGCAACTGTTCCAGATTTCGCTCGCGTTGGCGGGCTGACAAGCTAGTAATGGTGTCGAAAAACTGTTGTTCAAGGTTTTCTCCGTCAATCAGCCACTCCTTTTCCGCCAGCGCTTTCAACAAGCGACCCTGTTCAGTGCCGTGCCATCGCGCGATCAACTGAAATGAGTTTAGCTTGGGATTCTTCTGTACGGCTTCGAGCAGCGCCACAAGCAACTGTGCGTTGGTCTGATTTTCGTCCGCAATGTGCCCGGCGTCCTCGACGCGCTCGGCCAGTTGCGGGTGATGCAGCAATGTTCGCAGCGCGGTCAGGGTCGGTGATTCGACGCCAATCGGCGTGCGCGGGCGTTGTTGATCGCGATCGCCGCCACGCTTGCCGTTCTTGTCCCAGGGTTTCTTGTCCCATTTCTTGCCGCCGGCGCCGGGTTTCTTCGGCGTCCACTCCTGCTGCGGCACATACATGTCTTGTGCCTGCGGCTGATGGTAGTCGCTGTAATCCGGCATTGCGTCGTAATCGATGCCCGGATCGTAGGCGGGCGGCGCTTCCTGCGGCGCGCTTTGCGCCAGCTGGCTGACGGTTTCGCTGCTCAGGCCGGTGATTTCGGTCAGGCGCTGGCGCATCAGGATGCGCAGGTTGGCGCCCGGCACTTTGTCGATCAGCGGCGCGGCGAGGGTGGCCATATGGGCCTTGCCTTCAAGCGAGCGCGGATCGGCTTCCTCGGTCAGTTGCTGGAAGAAATAATCGGCCAGCGGCTGCGCATGTTGGTTGATGCGGGCCTTGAAGGCATCAGTGCCTTCGGCGCGAACCAGGGTGTCCGGGTCTTCGCCTTCGGGCAAAAACAGAAAGCGCGCGCGGCGCCCGTCCTGCAGGCACGGCAATGTTGCTTCCAGTGCGCGCCATGCGGCGTTGCGGCCGGCCTGGTCACCGTCGAAGCAGAACAGAACGTTCGGCACTACCCGAAACAGACGCTTGAGGTGTTCTTCGCTGGTTGCAGTGCCCAGGGTCGCGACGGCATTGCGCAAACCTTGCTGGGCGAGGGCGATGACGTCCATGTAACCCTCGACGACGATGATTTCGTCGAGGTTGCGGTTGTTCTTGCGTGCTTCATAGAGGCCGTAGAGTTCCTGGCCTTTATGAAAGACCGGGGTTTCCGGCGAGTTCAGGTATTTCGGCTTGTCGTCGCCGAGTACCCGGCCACCGAAAGCGATGATGCGGCCGCGGGTATCGCGGATCGGGAACATCACGCGATCGCGGAAGCGGTCATAGCGTTTGCCGGTTTCGGCGTTCTCGATCAGCAGTCCGGCGTCGATCATGGCCTTCTGCTGCAAAGTGTCGCTGCTCAAATGCTTGAACAAGTTGTCCCAGCCCGGCGGCGCGAAGCCGAGACCGAAGTCCCGGGCGATCTCGCCGGTCAGTCCGCGGCCCTTGAGATAATCCACCGCAGCCTTGCGCGCCGGATGACTCTTGAGCGCCTGGCGGTAGAAATCGGCGGCGGCGGTGAGCAGCGGGTACAGCGGCGAATCGGTTGGCTGCCGCGGTTTGTGCGGGCGGCCACTTTCTTCGCGGGGGATTTCCATGCCGGCGGCTTTGGCCAGGTCCTCAACCGCCTGGGGGAAATCCAGGTTGTCGTGGTCCATGAGAAAGCCGAGGGCGTTGCCACCGGCGCCGCAACCGAAGCAGTAATAGAACTGCTTGTCCGGGCTGACGCTGAACGATGGGGTTTTCTCTTTATGGAACGGGCAGCAGGCGGTGTAGTTCTTGCCGGCCTTTTTCAGTTGCACGCGCGAGCTGACCACGTCGACGATGTCGGTGCGGTTCAGGAGGTCGTCAATAAAGCTCTGGGGAATCAGCCCGGCCATGGCGTTCTCGTCTGCGCTGTAATGAGTCCGATGCGAAGGGCGGCCGGACGCAGGTCTTGAGTGAGGCGCACAAAATGGGCGGCTCGACCGGGTTCGGTTGCGTGATCGCTGTCGGGAAGTGTATCTGCCGAAAAACCACTGACGTTAGTACTCATCAGTTTTCGACTATTTGAAAGTGTTGCGCTGAATCCGCTGACGGCCGATAAATGGCCCCGGATAGCTCAATAAAACGGGCACGCATGCAGGTGCCTTGGGCTGATCGTCGTAAGAGGAATCAGTGGGTGTGCTCGTCAGTAGCCTTGAAAGGCTCGTCAGAAAAGACGTGCACCGCTGGCAAAAGAGCCAGGTCTGACGCGTGAAGCAGATTTGTCTCGGTCGCGTGTGCGGCTTCGACGGTGAAGCATCAAGCGTTTTACGCAAATGCCATTAGCCCGGCTGAGGGCCGGGCTTAGGCAAGAAGCTTGCTACGATCGTCTGTGTATTAGTACAGACGAACGGCGCGGCGCTGTTCGCGCTGAACTTTCTTGGCGTGACGCTTAACAGCGGCTGCTGCTTTGCGCTTACGCTCAGAAGTTGGCTTCTCGTAAAATTCGCGGCTACGAACTTCAGCCAGTACACCGGCTTTTTCGCAGGAGCGCTTGAAACGACGCAGAGCTACGTCGAAGGGTTCGTTCTCTTTAACTTTGACGGCTGGCATCCAGAGCTACCTTCATTCATTACCGGGGTCAACATCCTCGCGGCAAAAGAGCACTTGAAGACGTCGGTTTTTAAGGGTTGCGGATGTTAACCCCTCATCGCTCGGAATGCAAAGCCTCTGATCGAAAACCGCTAGTCGGGGCATCGCATGGCGACTATTATGCGCGCCTTCGAATTCAGCCTAAACAAGGCGCAAACCCATGCTAGTACTGGGATTAGAAACCTCCTGCGACGAAACCGGCGTCGCATTATACGACAGTGAACGCGGCCTGCTGGCCGACGCGCTGTTCAGCCAGATCGACCTGCACCGCGTCTATGGCGGCGTGGTGCCGGAGCTGGCCTCGCGTGACCATGTCAAACGCATGCTGCCCTTGATTCGTCAGGTGTTGGCCGAGGCTGACTGCGTGCCGACCGAGATTGATGCGATCGCCTACACCGCGGGCCCGGGCCTGGTCGGGGCGCTGCTGGTCGGTGCCTCGTGCGCTCAGGCGCTGGCATTTGCCTGGGGCATTCCGGCACTCGGTGTGCACCATATGGAAGGCCACTTGCTGGCGCCGATGCTGGAGCCAAAACCGCCGAAATTCCCGTTCGTCGCTTTGTTGGTTTCCGGGGGGCATACGCAGCTGGTTCAGGTCGATGGCATTGGCCAATACAGCCTGCTCGGCGAGACCCTCGACGATGCCGCCGGCGAAGCGTTCGACAAAACCGCGAAAATGATGGGCCTCAATTATCCGGGCGGGCCGGAAATCGCCAAGCTGGCCGAGAAGGGCGTCGCAGGGCGTTTCACCTTCCCGCGTCCGATGTGTGATCGCCCGGGTCTGGATTTCAGCTTCAGCGGTCTGAAAACCTTTGCCCTCAATACCTGGCAGCAATGCGTCAGCGCCGGGGACGACAGCGAGCAAGTCCGTTGCGACATCGCGCTGGCGTTCCAGCAGGCCGTGGTGGAGACTTTGACCATCAAGTGCAAGCGCGCCCTGAAACACGCGGGCATGAAGCGTCTGGTGATCGCTGGCGGCGTCAGCGCCAACAAGGCCTTGCGCGCTTCGCTGGAAAAGATGCTCGGCGACATGCAGGGCGATGTGTTCTACGCCCGCCCGGAGTTCTGCACAGACAATGGCGCGATGATCGCGTTTGCCGGTTGTCAGCGTTTGCAGGCTGGTCAGCAGGAAAGTCTGGCGATCAGCGTGCAGGCGCGCTGGCCGATGGAGCAGTTGTCGGCACTGTGATTGGCGGTGCGATTGGCGGTGTGGCTGAGCGGTATTTAAAAATGCCGTTCGCGCCCGGCAAACAGGTCGCGTAGATTGCCGCGGTGGCGCCAGACGATCAGCAATGTCAACGCGCTCATCGGCAGCAGCGCTTCCGGTTCTTGCCACGCGAGTAAGGGCAAGGTCAGGGGCGTGGCGATCAGCGCCGCCAGCGAGCTGGTACGGGTCAGGTAGAACGTCAGCAGCCAGGCGCACACCGCCAGCAGCGCGGCGGGTGGATACAGGCCCAGCAGCATGCCGGCAGCCGTGGCGACGCCTTTGCCGCCGCGAAAACGGAAATACAGCGGGAACAGGTGACCGATAACGGCGCACACGCCGATCCAGGCCTGATCCTGCAACGAAAGGCCAGCGGCCGCTGCGATCAGCACCGGTACCAGGCCTTTGCACAGATCACCGAGCAGGGTCAGGATCGCCAGTTTGCGACCGACCAGGCGCAGCATGTTGGTGGCGCCGGCATTACCCGAGCCACTCATTCGCGGATCCGGGTTTCCGGTCAGGCGGCTGAGCAAAATGGCGAAGGACAGAGAGCCGAGCAGGTAGGCGAGAGTCGCCAGTAACCAAAACATGCTAACTATTCCGGGCGAGGACGCCCTGATTCTAACGGCGCATTGCGCCCTTGTCGTGCAGCGGAGAAAAGTGCTTGGACAGAGTGTTTATCGAGGGCCTGGAAGTCGACACCGTGATCGGTGCTTACGACTGGGAGCGGGGCATTCGACAGTGCCTGCGTCTTGATCTGAGCTTCGCCTGGGACAATCGCCCGGCCGCCGCCGGTGACGACCTGACCCTGGCGCTCGATTACGCCAGCGTTTCCACGCGTATCCAGGCGTTTGCCGAGCAATCCCAATATCAACTGGTCGAGACCTTTGCCGAGCGTCTGGTGGAAGTATTGATGGCCGAGTTCAAGATCACCTGGGTTCGCCTCAAGCTGACCAAACCGGGCGCCGTGCCGGCCGCCAAGGGTGGCGTGGGTGTGGAGATCGAGCGCGGATGTCGCTGACTCAGGTGTACCTCGGGCTCGGTAGCAATATCGAGCGCGAAACCCATTTGCGCGCCGGGCTCGACGCTTTGGCGACGTTTCTGGTGGATATCCGCTGTTCGGCGGTATTCGAGAGTCAGCCGGTGGGGATCAAGAGCGGGCCTTTCTTCAACTTCGTGGTCTCGGCATTTACCGATCTGCCCTTGATGGAGCTGGATCGGCGCCTGAAATTCATCGAAGCCGATAACGGGCGCTATGCGCCGGATCGCAAGGGGCTGCCGCTGGATATCGACGTGCTGTTATACGGCGATCTGACCGGTAACTTCGACGGCTTGATTCTGCCGCGTGCCGAGATTCTGAAAAACGCCTTTGTGCTGTGGCCGCTGTCGCTGATTGCGCCGGATCGGGTGCATCCAGGTGTGGGGAAAAGTTTCGCGACGTTGTGGGCCGAGGCGCAGATTGATCAGGTGTTGGCGCCGGTGGGGTTTGAATGGCGAGACGAGCAGCTCACGCCTTCGGATTTGCGTTGATCTGACGGACGCCTTCGCGAGCAAGCCCGCTCCCACAGGGGGAATGCATTCCAAATGTGGGAGCGGGCTTGCTCGCGAAGCTTTTCAGGCTGACGCCCTGTCTTTGTAGGCTTTTAGCGCCTTCAGTCGTTCTCGCTTCAGCGCTTCGCCCAGTTCCGGGCCTTTGAATCCCTTCTCCAGTAACGGCTGCACCGCGACTTCCCGCGCAGCCTGGGCAGCGCCGCGTAAATAATCGGCCTGTGGATAACTTCTCTGCTCCAGCCCTTTACGGCCTCGGGCGTCCATTTCGCATGCGCCGACAAACTCTTCAAACCGCTGCGGTCGTCGATACACATCAAAGCTCTGCAACAGCTCCAGCAATGTTGAGGCCTTCAATTCCAGCGCCCGATGACAGTGGGTGTGGTACTTGCCGACAAGCAAGGCCAACTCCTGACAATCCTTCGGTGCCTTGAAGCGTTCGTTGACCGCTTTGATCAGCTTCAACCCAGTGTGTTCATGGGCGATATGTCGTGGCCACTCTTCTTCCGGCGTCAGGCCTTTGCCGAGGTCATGCAGCAGGCAAGCCCAGCGTACCGTCAGCGGTTGTTTGTGCAGAGCTGATTGCTCCAGAACGCTGAGAGTGTGCAGGCCGGTGTCGATTTCCGGGTGATGCACTTCCGGTTGTGGCACGCCAAACAGCGCGTCGACTTCCGGCATCAGTTCTTTCAGTGCGCCGCAATCGCGCAGCACCTGGATGAATACCTGCGGCTGATCTTCCATCAGTGCGCGGGAGATTTCTTTCCAGCTGCGTTCGGCGGTCAGCGCCTGCAGTTCGCCGGACTCGCTGAGCTGGCGCATCAGTTCCAGTGTTTCTGGTGCGACAGTGAAGCCAAGACTGGCATAACGGGCAGCAAAGCGCGCAACGCGCAGCACGCGGAGCGGATCTTCGGCGAATGCGGGGGAAACGTGGCGCAGGATCCGCGCTTCGAGATCGCGTTGCCCATGATAGGGATCGGTGAGGTTTTGCTGGTCGTCCTCAGCTATCGCATTGATGGTCAGATCACGACGGATCAGGTCTTCTTCCAGAGTGACTTCGGGGCTTGCGTGAAAAGTGAACCCGCCATAACCGCGACCGCTTTTGCGTTCGGTGCGGGCAAGGGCGTATTCCTCGCCGGTTTTCGGGTGAAGGAATACCGGAAAATCCGCACCCACGGGGCGAAAGCCCTGGGCGAGCATTTCCTCAGTGGTCGCGCCCACCACCACCCGATCAACGTCGGTGACCGGTATACCCAGCAAGCGATCGCGTACCGCACCGCCAACCTTGAAAATCTGCATAAAAAACCTCCGTTAGCCCGACAGGATAACCCTTGTGTCGGACTTTCGGAGGTCAGAACCGCATCTAGAGATGAATCACGGCCAGGTCGAGTCGACCGTAATCACCCTCGCTGTGTTCACTTCGCGGCGGTACGTGGTGAGTTTTCATGATCTGGTCGCCCTGCAGGGTTTCCAGGTGAATGTCGAAGCCCCACAACCGGTGCAGATGTTTCAGTACCTCGTCGGTGGAGTCGCCCAAGGGTTTGCGGTCATGTTGCTGGTGACGCAGGGTCAGCGAGCGGTCGCCGCGGCGGTCGATGCTGTAGATCTGCACGTTCGGTTCGCGGTTACCGAGGTTGTACTGCGCGGCCAGGGTTTCGCGGATGATCCGGTAACCGGTTTCGTCGTGGATCGCCGGTACCAGCAAATCGTCCTTCTGATCGTCATCGAGGATGCTGAACAGCTTCAGGTCGCGGATCACTTTGGGTGACAGGTACTGGAGGATGAAGCTCTCATCCTTGAAGCTACTCATGGCAAACTTGATGCTCGACAGCCAGTCGGATCCGGCGATGTCCGGGAACCAGCGCCGGTCTTCCTCGGTGGGGTTTTCGCACATGCGGCGGATGTCGCGATACATCGCGAAGCCCAGTGCGTAAGGGTTGATCCCGTTGTAGTAAGGGCTGTCGAAGCCTGGCTGGAACACCACGCTGGTATGCGAGGTGAGGAATTCCATCATGAACCCGTCGGTCACCAGGCCCTCGTCGTACAGGTCGTTCATCAGGGTGTAGTGCCAGAAGGTGGCCCAGCCCTCGTTCATCACCTGAGTCTGACGCTGTGGATAAAAATACTGGGCGATCTTGCGCACGATCCGCACGATCTCCCGTTGCCACGGCTCCAGCAACGGCGCGTGCTTCTCGATGAAATACAGGATGTTTTCCTGCGGCTCGGCCGGGAACCGGGCGTTGTCCTTGTCGCTGTACTTGTCCGCGCCTTTGGGGATGGTGCGCCACAGATCGTTGATCTGCTTCTGCAAGTGCTCTTCGCGATCCTTCTGCCGCCGGCGTTCTTCCTCGGCGGAAATCGGATACGGACGCTTGTAGCGATCGACCCCGTAATTCATCAGCGCATGGCAGGAGTCGAGCAGGTCCTCCACCGCATCGATACCGTGGCGCTCCTCGCATTGCATGATGTACTGCTTGGCGAACACCAGGTAATCGATGATCGAACTGGCATCGGTCCAGGTGCGGAACAGGTAATTGCCCTTGAAGAAACTGTTATGGCCATAGCACGCGTGTGCCACCACCAGCGCCTGCATGCAGATGGTGTTTTCCTCCATCAGATAGGCAATGCACGGATCCGAGTTGATCACGATCTCGTAGGCCAGCCCCATCTGGCCGCGGCTGTAGGATTTCTCGGTGCTGAGGAAGTGTTTGCCGTAGGACCAGTGGTGATAGCCCAGTGGCATGCCGACCGAGGCATAGGCGTCCATCATCTGTTCGGCGGTGATCACTTCGATCTGGTTGGGATAGGTGTCCAGGGCATAGCCGGCCGCAATCCGGGCGATTTCGCGGTCGTAGGCCTGGATCAGCTCGAACGTCCATTCGGAGCCGGTGGAAATGGGTTGGCGTTTCTGCTCTTTGGCGGTCATGTCACTAACCTGCGCTGGAAGAGTTCACGGAAGACCGGATAGATATCCCCGGCCGAGACCAGTTGCTGCTGGGCAAACGTGTCGGAAAAGGCTTCGGCGATGCGTTCGTATTCGTACCAGAGGGCCTGGTGTTCGCGCGGGGTGATCTCCACATAAGTGTAGTACTGCACAAACGGCATGATCTGATTGATCAGGATGTCGCGGCAGATCGGCGAGTCATCGTTCCAGTTGTCGCCGTCGGAAGCCTGCGCGGCGTAGATGTTCCATTCGTTGCTCGGGTAGCGCTCGGCCATGATCTCCTGCATCAGCTTCAGGGCGCTGGAGACGATGGTGCCGCCGGTTTCCCGCGAGTAGAAGAACTCTTCCTCGTCCACTTCCCGGGCGCTGGTGTGATGGCGGATGAACACTACGTCGATCTTGTCGTAGTTCCGCTTGAGGAACAGGTACAGCAGGATGAAAAAGCGTTTGGCGATGTCCTTGGTCGCCTGGGTCATCGAGCCGGACACGTCCATCAGGCAGAACATCACCGCTTTCGAGCTGGGGTTGGGTTGCTTGATCAGCAGGTTGTATTTCAAGTCGAAAGTATCGAGGAACGGCACGCGGTGAATGCGCGCGCTGAGTTTCTCGATTTCCGCTTCGAGTTCCTGAATATCGCCGAAGTTGTCCGGCTCTTCGCGCTTTAATCGCGCCAGTTCCTCTTTGGCCTCGCGCAGTTTGGCACGGCTGCTGCCGGACAGCGCAATGCGCCGGGCGTGGGCCGAGCGCAGGGTGCGGATGATATTGATCCGCGACGGGTTGCCTTCGTTACTGATCCCCGCGCGCACGGTCTTGAAGGTGTCGGTACCACTGAGGTTGCGCTTGACCAGATTCGGCAGTTCAAGGTCCTCGAACATGAACTCGAGGAATTCTTCCTGGGTGATCTGGAAAACGAATTCGTCCATGCCCTCGCCGGAATTGCCAGCCTTGCCGGGACCGCGTCCACCGCCGCCCCCCGGAGGCCTGGCGATGTGTTCGCCGGCAGTGAATTCCTTGTTGCCGGGATGAACCACGGTCTGCTTGCCGCCGCGACCGTGGTGAAGCACCGGTTCGTCGATATCGCGACCGGGAATGCTGATCTGTTCGCCGTGTTCCATGTCAGTGATGGAACGGCGGCTGACTGCCTCTTCGACAGCCTTCTTGATGTGATCACGGTAACGCCGCAGGAAGCGCTGGCGGTTCACCGTGCTCTTGTTCTTGCCATTGAGACGTCGGTCGATCACATAGCTCATACGTGGCCCTCCGGGCAGCTTCAAGTTGTGAGCTGCGAGCCGCAAGTAGAAGCACAGCGTTCACATGCTTTTTTCTTGCAGCTCGTAGCTTGAAGCTTGTAGCTGTTTTACTGCGATTTCCGGACCCGTAGGTACCATTCGGACAGAAGTCTTACCTGTTTGTCGGTGTAGCCGCGTTCGACCATTCGAGTAACGAAGTCGTTGTGTTTCTGTTGATCCTCTTTGCTGGCCTTGGCATTGAAGCTGATGACTGGCAGCAGGTCTTCGGTGTTCGAGAACATTTTCTTCTCGATGACCACCCGCAGTTTCTCGTAGCTGAGCCAGGTCGGGTTCTTGCCGTTGTTGTTGGCTCGGGCGCGCAACACGAAGTTGACGATTTCGTTGCGGAAATCCTTCGGATTGCTGATGCCCGCCGGTTTCTCGATTTTCTCCAGCTCTTCGTTCAGGGCGACACGGTTGAGAATCTCGCCGGTTTCCGGATCGCGGTATTCCTGATCCTGGATCCAGAAGTCCGCATACAGCACATAGCGGTCGAAGATGTTCTGCCCGTACTCGCTGTAAGACTCCAGATAAGCGGTCTGGATCTCCTTGCCGATGAATTCGATATAACGCGGCGCCAGGTATTCCTTGAGGTAGCGCAGGTAGCGTTCGCGGGTCTCGGCCTGGAACTGTTCCTGCTCGATCTGTTGTTCCAGTACATACAACAGGTGCACCGGGTTGGCGGCGATTTCATGCGGATCGAAGTTGAACACCTTGGACAGAATCTTGAACGCGAAGCGGGTCGAGAGACCGTTCATGCCTTCGTCGACGCCCGCCGAATCGCGGTATTCCTGGATCGACTTGGCCTTCGGATCGGTATCCTTGAGATTTTCCCCGTCGTAGACGCGCATCTTCGAGTAGATGTTGGAGTTTTCCGGTTCCTTGAGGCGCGACAGCACGGTGAACTGCGCCAGCATCTTCAGGGTGTCGGGGGCGCAGTGTGCTTTGGCCAGCGAACTGTTGAACAGCAATTTGTCGTAAATCTTCACCTCGTCGCTGACCCGCAGGCAGTACGGCACTTTGACGATGTAGATCCGGTCGATGAACGCTTCGTTGTTCTTGTTGTTGCGGAAGGTGTGCCACTCCGATTCGTTGGAGTGCGCGAGCAGGATCCCGGTGAACGGAATCGCCCCCAGCCCTTCGGTACTGTTGTAGTTGCCTTCCTGCGTGGCGGTCAGCAATGGGTGCAGCACCTTGATCGGTGCCTTGAACATTTCGACGAATTCCATCAGGCCCTGGTTGGCCCGGCACAGCGCACCGGAGTAGCTGTAGGCGTCGGCGTCGTTCTGTGGGTATTCCTCGAGTTTGCGGATGTCGACCTTACCGACCAGCGCCGAGATGTCCTGGTTGTTCTCGTCACCCGGTTCGGTCTTGGCCACGGCGATCTGGTTGAGGATCGACGGATACAGTTTGACCACACGGAACTGGCTGATGTCGCCACCGAATTCGGCCAGGCGTTTGGTCGCCCACGGCGACATGATGGTGTTCAGGTAGCGCCGCGGGATGCCGAAATCTTCCTCGAGGATCGCGCCATCTTCGGTGGCGTTGAACAGACCCAGAGGCGATTCGAATACCGGCGAGCCCTTGATCGCGTAGAAGGGCACTTTTTCCATCAGCTGTTTCAGCTTCTCGGCCAGGGACGATTTACCGCCACCGACGGGGCCGAGCAGGTAGAGGATCTGTTTCTTCTCTTCCAGGCCTTGGGCGGCATGGCGGAAATACGAGACGATCTGGTCGATGCATTCTTCCATCCCGTGGAAGTCTTCAAAGGCCGGATAGCGACGAATCACCTTGTTGGAGAAGATCCGCGACAGCCGCGAGTTGGTCGACGTGTCGAGCAGCTCGGGTTCGCCGATGGCCATCAATAGACGCTCGGCGGCGGAAACGTAAGCGCTGCGGTCCTTTTTGCACAGCTCCAGGTACTCCTGCAGCGAGAGTTCTTCCTGGCGTGTGGACTCGAAGCGTTGTTGGAAGTGGCTAAAGATACTCATGACGTCACCTCGCTCGATACGTGGAGCCGACGCCGGATCACTCAGTCGATGCTGGCAAGCAGCCGTGGTGGCTGCCTGTTTACCCCCCAGAACACTTTCGCGGTCGACAACCTTGAAAGTCACTCCCGATGACCCGTGCGCCGGTGTACCGGCTCTCCCCTGTTTTGGATGGCCTGGGCTTAAGGATAGTTGGGAATTCGGGAGGTAAAGGCGAGATACGTAATTAGTTGTGGCAGACCGTTCGTCTGCCCCGCGCAGGCCCACGGCAGCCGGGGCCTGCACGTGACAAAAAAATTATTCGGCGGCGCCTTGCGCGGTTTCCGACGGATAAGTCGTACGCCACAACTCAAAGCCACCGTCCATGCTGTAGACGTCGGAGAAACCCTGACTGATCAGGTAGGCGGCCGCGCCCTGGCTGGAATTGCCGTGGTAGCAGACGACAACGGTCGGTGCATCGAGGTCGGCGCCTTGAATGAAGGCGTGCAGCGAGTGGTTGTCCAAATGCTTCGAACCGCTGATATGCAGGGCGGCAAAAGTTGCAGGATCACGGACATCGACCACGACTGCGCCTTGCTCACGCAGGGCATGGGCCTGTTCCGGGGGGATTCGTTTGAATTCGCTCATGGCGGGTTCCTGTAGCTCGGCAGAGTGCGCAGTCTAACGCGGGGCGCTGACTGGCGGAGTTTCGGGGATAAGTGGTGCGACTGATGGCGCAAGCCCGCCGTGTTCATCGCATTTGCATGACACGCGCTCGCCGCTGTCGACGTTCATCAGGGTCAGGCTGCCGCCCCAGACACAACCGGTGTCCAGTGCCGAGATGCCCGGTTCACGGACATCGCCTTCCAGCGCGGCCCAGTGGCCGAAAATGACGCGCAGACCGCGGGTCTTGCGCTCTTTGTGCTGGAACCATGGCTTATAGCCGGGCGGGGCGGTGTCGAGACCTTCCTTGCTCTTGAGGTCGAGCTTGCCCTCGGCGGTGCAGAAGCGCATGCGGGTGAAATAGTTGGTGATGACGCGCAGGCGGGTCACGCCCGTGAGCTCGCTGTCCCACTTCGCCGGCTCATTGCCGTACATGCCATCGAGATACAGCGGAAACAGGTTGTCGTCACGCAGTGCCGCTTCGGCCTCGGCCGCGTACTTCAGGGCCTTGCGCAAGGACCACTGCGGTGGGATGCCTGCGTGCACCATGGCTACTTCGCGTTGTTCGTCGTAGTGCATGAGTTTCTGCTGGCGCAGCCATTCGAGCAGATCGGCTGCGTCGGGGGCTTCAATGATCTCGCGCAGGGTATCGGACTTCTTCAGGCGCTCAATGTTGTTGGCGGCAGCGAGCAGGTGCAGGTCATGGTTACCCAGTACGCAAACCAGCGAATCGCGCATGCCGTAGAGAAAACGCAGGGTCTCCAGCGATTGCGGGCCGCGGTTGACCAGGTCGCCGACCAGCCACAGCCGATCGAGCTTCGGGTCGAAAGCCACTTGCTTGAGCAGACATTTGAGTGGTTCGAGGCAACCTTGCAGGTCGCCGACGGCGTACGTCGTCATCAGTGCAAGGCTCCGGGTACAGCGAGGCGGAAAGGCTTGATGATCGCGTCGAAATGCTTGCCGTCATCGGCGACCATTTCATAAGAGCCCTGCATGGTGCCGACCTTGGTGGTCATCACAGTGCCGCTGCTGTAAGTGTGGCTCTTGCCTGTGTCGATCAGCGGCTGCTGGCCGACGACACCGGCGCCGCGCACTTCTTCGACATGCCCGTCACCGTCGGTGATCACCCAATGCCGCGACAACAGCTTGGCCGGGAGCGCGCCATTGTTTTGCACGGTGATGGTGTAGGCGAAGGCGAAGCGGTTGTGCTCGGGTTGCGATTGTTCTGCCAGGTAGCGGGTAACGACACTGACGTCGACCTGATAACGAGAATCGGACATGCAAAAGGGCCTTAAGCAAAGCGGAACGCGAGGCGTAGCTGATGGGGAATCAGTCTAGGCAAGTATCGGGCAGTAAACCAGAGTGGCGTCCTGCCCGATAGCGTACATCGCCAGTCAGTCGGCGGCGGGGGCGGCAGGAACCTGCTCGGCGAGCTTGTCGGCCAGGCGCACGAATGCGGCCAAGTCCAGTTGCTCGGGGCGCAGGCTGCCATCGACACCGGCGGCTTCGATCTCGGCAGCGGTCATCAATTGCTTGAGGGTGTTGCGCAGGGTCTTGCGACGCTGGTTGAAGGCTTCGCGAACGACACGCTCGAGCAGGCGATGATCCTTGGCCGGGTGCGGCAGTACCGCATGCGGCACCAGGCGGACGATGGCCGAGTCGACCTTTGGCGGCGGGTTGAAAGCGCCCGGGCCGACGTTGAACAGGTGTTCCACACGGCAGTGATACTGAACCATGATCGACAGACGACCCCAGTCCCCGCCACCCGGGCCTGCGGCCAGGCGCTCGACCACTTCCTTCTGCAGCATGAAGTGCATGTCGCGAATGATGCCGGCGTTGTTCAGCAGGTGGAAAATCAGCGGCGTTGAGATGTTGTACGGCAGGTTGCCGACCACGCGCAGGCTGTTCGGCGCAGCGTTGAGGGTGTTGAAGTCGAACTTCAGCGCATCGCCCTGATGCAGGTTGAAGTTGCTCTTGCCGGCAAACTGCTGGTTGAGGATCGGGATCAGGTCCTTGTCCAGTTCCACCACGTCGAGCTGCGCACCGGAGTTGAGCAGGCCAGCGGTCAGCGCGCCCTGGCCCGGGCCGATTTCCAGCATGCGGTCGCCGGATTTGGCACTGATGGAGCGCAGGATGCGGTCGATGACGCCGGCGTCGTGCAAGAAGTTCTGGCCAAAGCGTTTGCGCGCCTTGTGTTGGTATTGCTCGGTCATAAACGGGTCTCGGCCATCTGGTAGGCGGTTTCCAGGGCGACCTGCAGGCTGCCGGTGTCGATCTTGCCGCTGCCGGCCAGATCCAGGGCGGTGCCGTGATCGACCGAGGTGCGGATGATCGGCAGGCCAAGGGTAATGTTGACTGCGGCGCCGAAGCCTTTGTACTTCAGCACGGGCAGGCCCTGGTCGTGGTACATCGCCAGCACTGCGTCGCAGTGCTCCAGATATTTGGGGGTAAACAGAGTGTCGGCAGGCAGCGGGCCACGAAGGTCCATGCCCTCGCCGCGCAGGCGCTCTAAGGTAGGTTCGATGATGTCGATTTCTTCATGGCCCAGGTGTCCGCCTTCACCGGCGTGCGGGTTGAGCCCACAGACCAGGATGCGTGGCCGGGCGATGCCGAATTTGTCTTGCAGGTCGGCGTGCAGAATCCGCGTGACCCGCTCCAGCCGTTCCGGCGTAATTGCATCGGCAATCTCGCGCAGGGGCAGGTGAGTGGTGACCAGGGCTACGCGCAAACCGCGAGTAGCGAGCATCATCACCACTTGGGCGGTGTGGGTCAGGTCGGCGAGAAATTCCGTGTGTCCGGAGAACGGGATGCCGGATTCGTTGATCACGCCCTTGTGTACAGGGGCGGTGATCATCCCGGCGAAGTCGCCGTTGAGGCAGCCGTTGCCGGCACGGGTCAGGGTTTCGAGGACGAACGCGGCGTTGGCCTTGTCCAGTTGCCCGGCAACCACGGGGGCGCTGAGCGGGGTGTCCCAGACGTACAGGCTGCCGGCCGCTGCTGGCGCATCCGGCCATTGACCGGGCGCCACCTCCAGCAAAGTGACGGCCAGCCCCAGCTGCGCGGCCCGCTCGGTGAGCAGGTCGCGGCTGGTGATGGCAATCAGGGGGTGTGGCTGGGCTTGCGAGGCGAGCAGCAGGCACAGGTCGGGACCGATGCCGGCTGGTTCGCCGGGTGTCAGCGCGAAACGCTTGGGTTTCACTGCGCTGCCTGGTCTGCACCAGGGAGTTTGATTTCTACGTAGGCTTCTTCACGAATCTGACGCAGCCAGTTCTGCAGCTCTTCATCGTACTTTTTGTTACGCAGAACGGTCATCGCTTGTTGCTCGCGGGCCTGTGCGGTGCTGTCGGTGGCGCGGCGGCCAAGGACTTCCAGCACGTGCCAGCCGTACTGGGTCTGGAACGGCTTGGACAGCTGACCTTGCGGGGTCTTGGCCATCACTTCGCGGAATTCCGGTACCAGTGCGTTCGGGTCGATCCAGTTCAGGTCGCCACCGTTGAGCGCCGAACCCGGGTCTTCGGAGTAGTTCTTCGCCAGTTCTGCGAAGTCTTCGCCGGCCAGGATGCGCTCGTACAGCGATTGCACCAGGGCTTTGGTCTTGGCTTCGTCACGGATCGGGCTTGGTTTGACCAGGATGTGGCGCACATGCACCTCATCACGCATCTGCGCTTCGCCACCACGTTTGGCCAGCAACTTGAGGATGATGAAACCACCCGGGGTACGTGCAGGCTGAGTGATGTCGCCAACGGCCATGCTGCTCAGTTCACGGTCGAACGGCGGTGGCAGTTGCGCAGCTTTACGCCAGCCCATGTCGCCGCCTTCCAGGGCGTTGTCGCTGCCGGATTTGGCAACGGCCATCTGACCGAAGTCATCGCCTTGCTTGAGCTTCTGGTAAACGTCCATCGCCTGACGGTAAGCGCTCTGAATCGCATCAGAGTTGGCGCTTTCCGGCGTCGGGATCAGGATGTTGGCCAGGTGCAATTCTTCGGACAGCTGCATCTTGCCCAGGTCGGAGGCGAGGAAGTTCTTCACTTCCTGCTCGGAGACCTGGATGCGCTCTGCCACACGACGCTGACGCACACGGCTGATGATCATCTCGCGCTTGATCTGGTCACGGGCGTCGTCATAGGACAAACCGTCGTGTGCCAGGGCGGCGCGGAACTGATCCACGGTCATGTTGTTGCGCTGGGCAATCGTACCGACCGCCTGGTTCAGCTCTTCATCGGTAATGCGGATGCCGGAACGCTCGCCGATCTGCAGTTGCAGGTTTTCGACGATCAGGCGCTCGAGCACCTGCTGATCCAGCACGCCTGGAGGCGGCATGCCGCCGCCACGCTTGGCGATGGTCTGCTGAACTTCGTGGACGCGCTGGTCCAGTTGGCTCTGCATGACCACGTCGTTATCAACGATCGCGACCACTTTATCGATGGACTGTACTGCGGCGTTGGCCGCAGTACCCAGGAACAGCGCGCCCAGCAGCAGCGGGCGCAGAGAATCAGAAAGCTTGGTCTTCACGTTGACGATAACCTTGGATGCCTTTGTCGAGGAAGCTCTCTACCTTGGCGCCAGTCAGGCCGCCGAGTCCCTTCAGAACAATTTGGAGGAAGACGCCGTGGTCGCCTTTTTCGTTTTGCGGAGCTTCCTGACTGAATTCGTCGTAGGAAACCCAGTAACGGTTGATCAGGCGCAGTTTCCAGCAGCAGTTGTCGTATTCGAAACCACCGAAGGCTTCCAGCGTACGGTTGCGGTTGTAGTCGTACTGCCAGCGGCTGATCGCGCTCCACTGCGGAACGATTGGCCAGATGACCGAGAAGTCATGCTGCTGGATCTTGTAGTAATCCTTCACGTAGCCAGGCTGGCCCGGCGTGCCGTAGTCGCCACCACCCACCGACCATTTACCGGTGTTCTGGTCGTAACGAACCTGGTCGTTGCGATAGCGATAACCGACGTTGACCACCTTGTTCGGGTTGTCTTCAGGCTGGTAATGGAACATCGCGCTGCCGGAACGCGGGCTGCGGCTGTCCGGATCCCAGTTGTAGTCAGCAGTGGTGCGCCAATCGCGGTTCCAGCGGTATTCGTATTCCAGCGCGTATGGCGATACGTCGGACTGGGCGTCCTTGCGATCCTTGAACGCGATGCCTGGCAGTTGTACTTCACGATCCTTGAAGTAGTAGGCCTGACCGACGCTGATGCGCTGACGCTCGAAACCGTTGTCTTCGATCCAGCGGCTGGTCACGCCCAGCGACAGCTTGTTCTCGTCGCCGACACGGTCGGAGCCGGAGAAGCGGTTATCGCGGAAGAGCGACGCGTAGTTGAAGGTGTATTCACTGGTATCGAATACCGGAATGTCTTCCTGATCAACCTTGGGTACATACAGGTAGAACAGACGCGGTTCCAGGGTCTGGCGATAGTTCTTGCCGAAGTACGACGTGTTGCGGTCGAAGTACAGGCCGCTGTCGACGCTGGCGATCGGTACGCCACGGTTCTGGTTGCTGTCGAAGGTGCCGTTGAGCTTTTGCTGCTCAGCAGTCATCGCAGCAATCTGCGACTTGCCGGTGCCGTCCAGATCCAGCTGGTATTGGGTGTACTGGTACTTGAGCGATGGCTTCAGGAAGCCATAGGTCCAGTTCATCGGCAGGCTGACGCCCGGCTTCAGGTTCAGACGATCGCCGTTGGCGCGCGCCAGGCCCTGAACGTTTGTATCCAGGCGAGGCGAGATGGTGCCGTCTTCATTGGTAAAGTTGCCGTTTTGCAGATCACGATCGAACCGAACAATTTCGGTCTCGTAATCGAAATTCAAACCTTCCGGGTGATACGGCAGTTGACCATTGAAGGTGATCTGCGGCAGACGGCCGTAAGGCGTGATGTTCGAAACGGTTGCCAATTGGTACTGCTGCGCATTCAGGCGAGCGGTGTAGCTGTCGCCACGATAGGTCACCGAACCTTGCTGATTCACGAAGTCCTGGCTCTTCACACCGATCTGATCAGTGGTCAGGTCCTGGAAGTAATACGGATCGCTGATCTTGGTGTAGTCAACCTGAGTCATCACACGGGAGTCGAGACCACCCTTGTGTTGCCAGTTGTACATGTAGCGATTTTTTTCGTAATCGGACTGCTTGCTGCGATCGGTATCTTCGTCGTTCAGATACGCCGCACCAAACTGGCCTTCGCTGGACTTGGTCAGGTAACGGAACTCGCCTTCGACCAGCATGCCGCGTTTGCTCATGTAACGCGGGTACAACGTGGCATCGTAGTTCGGCGCCAGGTTGAAGTAGTACGGGGTCACCAGCATGAAGCCGGTATCGCTGCCGGTGCCGATGGTCGGCGGCAGGAAGCCCGATTGACGACGGTCGTCGATCGGGAAGTAGATGTACGGCGTGTACAGGATCGGAATGTCCTTGACCCGCAGTGTCACGTTGGTCGCGGTACCGAAGCCGGTGGCAGGGTTCAGGGTGATGTTGTTGCCCTTGAGCTGCCAGGCGTTGCTGTTCGGTTCGCACGTGGTGTACGTGCCGTCCTTCAAGCGAATGATCGCGTTTTCGGCGCGCTTGGCGTACAGCGCGTTACCGCGGATGCGCGATTTGTGCATCACGTATTCGGCGTTGTCGACCTTGGCTTCACCGGTATCGAGCTGTACATCGGCGTGGTCGCCGACGATCAGTGCGCCGTTGTCGCGGATGCGCACGTCGCCGTTGAGTTCGGCGCGGCTCTCGGCCTGATACAGGCTGGCCTCGTCGGACTCGACCTGCATGCTGCCCTGACGCAGGACCACGTCGCCGGCCAGCGTACCCACCTGATCTTCGGTGTTGTAGCGCGAGGCCTTGGCGCCGATAAAGGTCGGTGCGTCACTTTTATTCGTCTTGTCATTCATGCCAGGACGAATCGGTTCGATATAGGAACCAGAGCAGTAAGGACCGGTCTCGGCCAATTGGGCGGCGGTGAGCTTCTCGCGCGGAACCCAGTCGAGGTGACTGTAGTCTTCGCTACGGGATTTCAGACCGCGGCCCTTGGCTTCGGTGACCAGCACAGGCTTGGCGCCGGTGTCGGATGTGGAACCGTTCTGGGTCGGGGCTTCGCCGGCGGCGCTGACAGCGCTGCCGTCATGCACCGGACGCGGCGGCAATGCAGATGCCGGCGTCTTGGGCGCACACGCCCAGCCACCCGTTGCCGAGACGGCGCAGTCATACTGCTCGGCGGCAACAACGAATTGACTGGCCAGAGGTTGCATAGCCAGCAGACTGCCGGTTACCAACAACGGAAATTTTTTACGAAACGCGGGGGATTTCAATGCCATCTTATTAGTCCGGGCTTCCTGCGTGCCATCTGCCCGCGGTGTGGGCCGCACGCCTCTCGATGGTCTGAAAAAGATGCTGGATAATAAAGCATGACCCGCTTGACGGCTAGCGCCGTCGGAGACCCTTGCAATGCCTGACCAAGATGTACGCTTGCAACACCTGAAAGTTTGGCTCGATGAGCAGTTGGCAATCCTGTTTGCAGACCAGGGCTGGGGCGCCGTGCCCCCGGCCACGTTGACCGCGGCCAGCAGCGACGCGAGTTTCCGCCGGTATTTCCGCTGGGAAGGCGCGGGTCGCAGTTTCGTCGTGATGGACGCGCCACCGCCCCAGGAAAACTGCAAACCGTTCGTGGATATCGCCTTTTTGCTGGCGAAATCCGGAATTAACGTGCCGAAAATTTATGCAGAAGACCTCGAACGCGGATTTCTTTTGCTCAATGATCTGGGCAACAAGACCTATCTCGACGTAATCGACAGCGAAAATGCCGACGCTTTGTTCAGCGATGCCCTGCAGGCGCTGTTGGCTTTTCAGCAATTGCCGATGGTCGCACCGCTGCCGAGTTACGACGTGGCACTGCTGCGCCGCGAGCTGGAACTGTTCCCCGAGTGGTACGTGAAGCGCGAACTCGGTATCGAGTTCGACGCGGCACAGCAGCAACAATGGCAAGCCGTCAGCGATCTGCTGATCGACAGCGCCCTGGCCCAGCCGAGAGTGCTGGTGCACCGCGACTACATGCCGCGCAATCTGATGCTTAGCGAGCCGAATCCCGGCGTACTGGACTTTCAGGATGCGGTCTACGGCCCGGTCACCTACGACGTGACCTGCCTGTTCAAGGACGCCTTCCTCAGTTGGCCTGAAGAGCGCGTGCGTGGCTGGCTGGAAAGCTACTGGCAGCAAGCCTCGGCGCTGGACATCCCGGTGCAAGCGGATTTCGAAGACTTCCTGCGTGCCAGCGACCTGATGGGCGTACAACGCCACCTGAAAGTCATCGGCATCTTCGCCCGCATCTGCCATCGCGATGGCAAGCCGCGCTACCTGGCCGACGTGCCGCGTTTCTTCGCCTATATAGAAGCGGTGCTTGCGCGTCGTCCTGAACTGGCGGATCTGCAGGCGTTGCTCGCCAGTCTGCGTGGCGGAGCGACTGCATGAAGGCGATGATTCTGGCGGCAGGCAAGGGCGAGCGCATGCGCCCGCTGACCCTGACCACCCCGAAACCGCTGGTGCGTGCCGGCGGTGTGCCGTTGATCGAATACCATCTGCGCGCATTGGCGGCGGCCGGTTTCAGTGAAATCGTGATCAACCATGCCTGGCTCGGTCAGCAGATCGAGGATTACCTGGGCGACGGTTCGCAGTTCGGTGTGAGCATCCAGTACTCGCCGGAAGGTGAGCCGCTGGAAACCGGCGGCGGCATTTTCCGCGCCTTGCCGTTGCTCGGTGACGATGCGTTTCTGGTGGTCAACGGTGACATCTGGACCGATTACGACTTCAGCGTGCTGCATCAACCGATCAACGGTCTTGCGCATCTCGTACTGGCGGACAACCCGGCCCATCATCCGACGGGCGATTTCACCCTGGTTGACGGTCGGGTCAGCGATGCTCAGCCGGATACGCAAACCCTGACCTACAGCGGCATCGCCGTGCTCCATCCGCAGTTGTTCGATGGCTGCGCGGACGGCGCATTCAAGCTCGCACCACTGCTGCGCAAAGCCATGGCTGACGGACAGGTCAGCGGTGAGCGTCTGAAAGGTCACTGGGTGGATGTCGGTACGCATGAGCGTCTGGCCGAAGCTGAAGCATTGATAGAAGCGAGTCGTTGATATGTTGTGGCCAGGGACTCTGATTGGAGCCGGAGCGGGTTTTGCGATCGCCAGCATTCCGGGGGCCATGCTTGGGGCATTGTTGGGACAGGCGCTGGATCGGCGCCTGCACCTGCAAAGCTGGGGGCACTTGCGGGAAAAACTCGGCGGACGGCCGATGTTGCGCAACGACGAATTGCTGTTCGTGTTGCTCGGGCGTCTGGCCAAGAGTGACGGGCGAGTGACGGACGGCCATATCCAGCAGGCGCGCCATGAAATGAACGCCCTGGAAATGAGCGAGCCGGCACGGCGGCGGGCGATTGCTGCGTTCAATCGCGGCAAGTCCGGCGGCGACCGCCTGCGCGGTTATCTGCGCCGTCTGAGTGCTCAGCCGCATGCCGCCGAAGGCGTGTTGCGCGCCTGCTGGCGGATGGTCTGGGCCGACGGTCGCGCGGGCGTGAGTGAGCGGGAATTATTGGCGCAGTGGGGCAAGTGGCTGGGTTGGACAACCCACCAGATTCAGGCGCTGGCCAATGATTACGAGCCGAATAAACGGCCGATTGTCAGTGCCGCGGTGAGTTATCAGGAAGCGATGCGCCTGCTCGGGGTGTCGGCGACCAGCGAGCCGGCGCAGATCAAGCGTGCCTATCGCCGGCTGCTCAGCCGTCATCACCCGGACAAGATCGCCGGCAGCGGCGCAACGCCGGAGCAGGTGCGTGAAGCGACCGAGAAAACCCGCGAGCTGCACAACGCGTTTACCCTGATTCGGGCGCGGCGGGATTTTCGCTGATCGTTAGAGGTGAGTTGTTGATGAGGGCCTCTTCGCGAGCAAGCCCGCTCCCACATTGATCGCATTCCTACAGATGGAATGCATTCAAATGTGGGAGCGGGCTTGCTCGCGAATGGGGCGACTCGGTCTATCAGTCAGTCTTCTGCGGATTCAACCAGCCACGCACCCGCCGGAACACCTGCTCCTGCTCAGCCTTTTTATCCGGTAACGCCTTGAGCGCCACCTGGCTGAAGGTCGAAGTCTTCAAGCGCTTACTGGCCTGCATGCGCTCGAGCGCCGCGTTACGATCCAGCGCCTTGTCCATGTAGAAAATATCGGCGGTCGGCAACTTCAAGGTCGGCGTCAGTTCTGCCAGCTGTGGCTTGGCCTTGCTCGGCGTTTGCGCATCGACCATCACCAGTTTCTCGACCTGGGAACTCTGCCGCTCGCTGAGAAAGCGCGCTGCCCAGTACGCGCCCGTACCGTGACCGAGGACCACGACCCGGCGTGCGCTTTGCTGCTCGGCGTAGGCGATCGCCGCATCGATCCGCGCAAAGATTCGTTCGGCATCAGCCTTGGATTGTTCTTCAGTCGTTTCGGCGACCACCTGATCCGCCACTTCCGCTTCACCGCCCGCCGCCTGTTCGATCGGTTGCGCAGTGGTGGAATCCTTGCTGCCACTTTCCGGGGCTTTCGGCGCGGCAGAGGGCGCAATCACCCGCGGTGCGATGACATCGCTTTGCAGATCCGGCAGGGTGATACTCAGGCTGCTCCACTCGACATCGGGCAATTTGCTGCGCAGTGGGCCGATCACTTGCGGCCAGTCAGCGGTTTCGCCGGCGCTAGGGACGATAATCACCGCACCTTTGGGCTCGGCGGTGTTGGCCGGTTTCCACAGGGCGAGGAAAGTATCGGCGCCGGCCTGCAATTGCTGCTGTTCTTGTGCCGGGACTTTGCGTTCGAGTGCTGCGGCTTCTTCCTGACTACGCTCAAGCAGTGGCTGGCGTTCGGCCGGTTTTTCGGCGGCCGGTTGCTCGGCGGTGGAGGCGGGCGCCGGATCGGCGGCCTCGACGGAAAACGCACAAGGCAGGATCAGCGACAGGCACAATGCTGGCATTGCCAGGCGGTAGACAGAGGGCATCGGTTATTCCAGGCCAGAAAAGTATCCCGGCAGCCTAATGGGTTGGTCAGAATTTGTCAGTGCAAGAGACTTCAATGATGCGTTTTTGCTGCCTGTGGGTTATCGGCTGGTTGTGTTTTCCCTTGATGGGCTGGGCGGCGTCTGCGCCGGCGGCACATGCAGCGCTGTTGACGCCCGGCGAGCAGCAATGGCTGGCGCAGCACCGTGAGCTGCGCGTTGGCCTGGTATTGCAGGCGCCATACGCGCAATACGACCGGCGCTTGCAGCGCTTGTCCGGGGCCAATGTCGAATTGATGAAGGCGCTGGCCAAGACCCTGAACGTCGAGCTGAGCTGGCGCAATTTTCAGGACCTGGCGCAACTGGAAGACGCCGCCCGCGAAGGTGAAATCGACATCGCCCCGGGCCTGACCCAGACCCCGGGTGCGCTGCGCCTGTGGCTGTTTTCCGATCCTTACATGCGTGTGCCGCAACTGGTGGTCAGCGACCAGAAGAGCGGCGGCGTGGTCGAGCTGGAAAAGCTCGACAGCCTGTCTCGCGTTGCCGTGCGCATGCCCAGTGTCACGGCCGACTATTTGCGCAGCACCTATCCCCATCTGAATCTGCAAGGCGTGCCGCTGGAGCGGCAGGCGCTGCAACTGTTGCTGACCCAACAAGCGTCCTACGCCGTGATAGATGAAGCGCAACTCGGGCGGTTGTCCGCCGAACCTGAGTTCGCCGGGCTGGTCGTGGTCGGCGATATCGGCTTGCCGCAGCTGTTGCGGGTTGCCACGCGGCGCGACTGGCCGCAATTGGCCGGGATCATCGAAAGCGCCTTGCGAGCGATCCCGGCCAAGGATCTGGAGCGCCTGCACAACCAATGGCTGCAACCCAAGTACCCACGGCTGACGGAATCGCCGGGGTTCTGGCAGAACCTCAGTCTGCTGTTCGCGGTGTTGCTGCTCAGTTGCCTGGCCATCGTGGTCTGGCAACGACGCCAGCAACACAGCCTCGAACAGCGTCTGCTGGCTGCACGTGAAGACATCGCCCTGCGCGCGGCCAGCGAAGAAGCCTTGCGCCTGACCCAGTTTTCCATCGATCAAAGCACCGTCGGCATTCTCTGGGTCAACTGGGATAGCCATGTGCGCTACGCCAACCGGGCGGCGGAACACATGCTCGGTTATCCACAGGGCGCGCTGATCGAACGGCCGCTGATCGACTTCGAACCCGGCCTGCACATGGATCGCTGGCTCAACCTGTGGAAACGCGCGCGGGCCAGTGAGGAAGGGCCGCTGAGCTTTGAAACCAGTTGCGTGCGCGCCGATGGCAGCATCCTGCCGGCGGATGTCTCGCTGAGTTTTCTGCGTTTTCGCGACAGCGAGTATCTGGTGGTTTATCTCACCGACGTCACCGAGCGCCGCCGCGCCCTGGCCGCGTTGCAGGAAAGTGAAGCGCGCCTGCAAGGCATCGCCGCCAACGTTCCGGGGCTGGTGTTCCGCCTGGAGCGGGCGCCGGTGACCGGTCAGATCGATTTCGCCTACATCAGCGAGGGCAGCGAGAGTCTGGTCGGCTATGCGCCGGCCGCCATCGCCCATCGCGACATGGGCTTGCGCAGTCTGGTGCACCCGGACGACAGGGCCAGTTACCACCAGAGTCAGGATCAAGCGCTGGACACTGACAGTGACTGGTCGTGGCAGGGTCGCATCCTCACCCGTCAGGGCGAGCAGCGCTGGGCCGAGATCAAGGCAATCACCCGACAGCTGGAGGATGGCGCCTATGTCTGGGACGGCATCGTCTGGGACATCAGCGAAAGCAAGCGCATCGAGCTGGAGCTGGCCGCCTCCCGCGAGCAACTGCGCGAATTGTCGGCGCACCTGGAAAGCGTGCGCGAAGAAGAGAAGGCGCGGATCGCCCGGGAAGTGCACGATGAACTGGGGCAGATGCTCACGGTGCTGAAGCTGGAAACCTCGATGTGCGAACTGGCCTATGCACAACTCGACCCGGGGCTCCACGAGCGGTTGAACAGCATGAAGCGCCTGATCGCCCAGTTGTTCCAGCTGGTGCGTGATGTGGCGACGGCGTTGCGCCCGCCGATTCTCGATGCCGGGATTGCTTCAGCGATCGAGTGGCAGGCGCGGCGCTTCGAGGCGCGTACGCAGATTCCGTGTCTGGTGCAGGTGCCGGACAATCTGCCGGCGCTCAGCGATGCCAAGGCGATCGGGCTGTTCCGAATCCTGCAGGAGGCGCTGACCAACGTCATGCGCCATGCTCAGGCGCATACTGTGGAGCTGACACTGGCGCTGGAAGGCGACGAGTTGTGTCTGACGGTCAGCGACGATGGCGTAGGCTTTGTCGCTGCGGCGGATCGGCCGACGTCCTTTGGTTTGGTCGGTATGCGCGAGCGGGTGTTGATCATGGGCGGGCGGCTGGTACTGGAGAGTGAGCCGGGGGAGGGCACCAGTCTGCATGTGTGGGTGCCGGTGAATGAGGTTTGAAGGTTTGTGGTGTTTGCGCTGACGCTATCGCGAGCAGGCTCGCTCCCACAGGGTTTGGTGTGTACCTGAAATCTGGAGAAAAAATTTGATCCGTGTACTGGTAGCCGAAGACCACACCATCGTCCGTGAAGGCATCAAGCAATTGATCGGCCTGGCCAAGGATCTGCAAGTGGTGGGGGAGGCGAGCAATGGCGAGCAGTTGCTCGAAACCTTGCGCAGCGTGCCGTGTGAAGTGGTGTTGCTGGACATCTCGATGCCTGGCGTCAATGGGCTGGAGGCGATCCCACGGATTCGCGCGCTGAACAATCCGCCGGCGATTCTGGTGCTGTCGATGCACGATGAGGCGCAAATGGCCGCCCGTGCACTGAAGGTCGGCGCCGCCGGCTATGCGACCAAGGACAGCGATCCGGCATTGCTGCTGACGGCGATTCGCAAGGTGGCGGCCGGCGGGCGCTACATCGACCCGGAACTGGCCGACCGCATGGTCTTCGAAGTCGGCCTGACCGACACGCGTCCGTTGCATTCGCTGCTGTCCGAGCGTGAGTTCTCGGTGTTCGAGCGCCTGGCCCAGGGCGCCAACGTCAACGACATCGCCCAGCAACTGGCGCTGAGCAGCAAGACCATCAGCACCCACAAGGCGCGGCTGATGCAGAAGCTCAACATCACCTCGCTGGCCGAGCTGGTCAAATACGCGATGGAGCACAAACTCCTCTGAGAACACCGTATTTCTAATGTGGGAGCGGGCTTGCTCGCGAATGCGGTGGGTCATCCAATCATTCATTGACTGACATACCGCATTCGCG
>NZ_JASCPO010000300.1:0-6024 GCF_029960145.1 Pseudomonas sp. PS01299
CCGATGCGGCTGAATGCAAGCTCGCTCGCAATTAATCTGAGCCAGACGGCTCCGTCAGTCGCAGTTAATTTGAGCCGAAAATTGCGTTGATTGCGAGCACGGCTGTTTTCGATTGCAAGCCGCTACAGGTAGGGTTTTCATCTTCGCAAAAGTCCATCGTGCGCCATGCCCTATAAATAATCTAGTGGGTGGCAGCGCTTCATGAACGAGCCCCATTAAAGACTGGACTCCTCTCCCCTGATAGGCAAACGGGTATGTTATGACTCACAGTAATGATAAGGGTGGCGAGCTGCTCGACCAGGAGAGATGACATCAATGCCAACAAGTTTTTCCTGTGACGCAAGCCGTGTCAGGACGGAAACCTCTCCGCGATCAGCGCTGACGAAGCCTTGGTGCAAGCCTAAGAGCTGAATTATGCGCTCAAGCCGATCCGTGAACTGCAACGGGTGCTGGGCAATAAAACGATGGAAAATGAAATTCTCAAAGAGGCCATGAAGATTGCCCGGCCACGAAAATGGATTGCGTAATCACCCTCGTTGCTGTGGGACGACCAGTGAAGCTGGTCAGCCAATGTGTCGGTGTGGCGCGCCAGCAATTAGCGGTTCGACTCAGGTAATCGGTATCATCCAAGACGCGGCAAAGTAGCCCTGTGAAAGAAGCTGAATTGATGACCAAAATCTAGCAACAGCTCTGCGAACTGCCCAGCTATGGCTGCCGTCGAGTCTGGGAATTTTTGCGTCGCGACCGTGAAACCAATTTGCTACGCGCCCGATCAATGTGATTCGGGTTTACCAGGTGATGCGTGATCACAATCTGCTGCTTGACGCAGGATCAAACAACCCTACGCGGGGTGTCGGCACGAAGGCCGTATTGCGGTGAAAATCAGCGATACCGCTGGTGCTCGGACGGTTTTGAGTTTCGCTTCGAGGACTGCGCCAAACTGAGCGTGAACTTCGTCCAGGATTACTGTGACCGCGAAGCCACCGGTTGGCTCGGCAACCCAACCGGATGCGGCGGCGATATCCAAAATTTTATGTTGTAAAGCGTGGAGAAGCGTTTAGGTAATTAGTCGTGCAGTAGCTCAGCGGTATCGGTTCGGCTTACACCGTCGAATAGACGCGCCTGTTGCTCAACAGATCCGCTTGCAGTCGTTGACCAGATAAGGGCGTAGCCCACAGAGTAATGGCATGTCAGAGTGCTTAGTGAAGACAATAAGCGTGATTACTTCAGTGTAAATGGCATCCGTAAACTCCTGGGATCGGCAATTCAAATAGCCACGAGGCGCCTCCTTGGCATCCCAGCGATCTCTGACTGGTTAGCCCAAGGAGCATGAAAAGTTATGTGGGGGCCCCGTTCTTCGACCACGCGGGCTCAGTTGATGATGAATCGTAGTGGCCGGTGCGCAGCACGTAGAAGTGGGCCTCGGACACGAGTCGCATCGGTTCAAGTGGGCAAACGGTACCCGGCCGGCGCGCGTAAATCTTCTTGCCACGCGCAGGAATCGGCGGCTCGATAAGTTTCGCCACGGTTAGATCCAACACCGCACACAATGCGGCTTGGATCTACCGTTAACCTATTTGCTGCGGATGAGCTCTTAGAAGTCAATCATGACTTTCATGGCCTTTTCATCTGCGGCATGTTTAAACACATCATAGGCCTTGGGCAGCTCGGAAAATCCAAAGCTATGAGTGGCGAGCTTTTCCATCGGTAGTTTGCCGGAGCAGCAAGTTTTGAGGAGCATGCTGGTGGTGTTGGCATTTACGAGGCCGGTGGTGATGGTGAGATTCTTGATCCAGAGCTTCTCCAACGCGAATTGCACGGGCTTGCCATGCACACCCACATTCGCAATGTGCCCACCTTCTTTGACGACGTGTTGGCAAATATTCCAAGTGGCTTCTAGGCCAACAGCTTCAATCGCGCAATCCACTCCGCGACCTTCGGTAATCTCTAGCACGCGGGCGATAGCATCTTCCTGGGCGGAGTTGATGGTGTGAGTTGCCCCAAGTTCGCGAGCCATGGCCAAACGGTTGTCATCCATGTCGATGACAATGATGCTAGAAGGGGAATACAACTGAGCGGTGAGTACACAACCCATGCCAACGGGGCCAGCGCCAATGACGGCGATGGTATCGCCCGGCTGAACATTGCCGTATTGCACACCGATTTCATGTGCGGTTGGCAGGGCGTCAGAAAGTAAAACGGCAACATCTTCGTTGAGGGCTTCTGGCAGGAGGTACAGCGAATTGTCTGCAAAGGGAGTGCGCACAAATTCTGCCTGAGTGCCGTCGATCATGTAGCCCATGATCCACCCGCCGCCATTGCGACAGTGGGCGTATAGTTGCTTTTGGCAGTTCTCACAAATGCCGCACCGGCTCACGCAGGAGATAATGACCTTGTCGCCTTTTTTGAATTTACCTACGGCATCGCCTATTTCTTCAACGACACCGATGCCTTCGTGACCCAAAATGCGACCATTAAAGCTTCCTGTTTTATTTTTTGCCGCTTGCTCAATCTCGGGATTTTTACCTTTCCAAATGCCAAGATCCGTACCGCAAATGGTGGTTTTCGTCATGCGGATTATCGCATCAGTGGGTGCAAGCAATTTTGGCTTTTCGCGCTCTTCCAAACGAATGTCGCCTTCACCGTAATAAACCATCGCTTTCATGGAAAAAACCCAAATAAAGAATGTGAGCATGTTTTATAGGGTCAAATCAAAACGATTGTCAAACTATGTTGCCGCTGACCGAAAACTGACCCAGTAGAGGCTGTTCTGCCGACTCAAAACTGACCCAGGTGTTCAACTGCTTCTGCTCACTTTTTGAGCAGGAGAACACAGGGTGATCAGCATGGAAATGTTGGGGAAAATCCGGCGGATGTACTTCCGCGACAAGCTCTCGCTGCATCAGATAGCCAAGCGTACCGGGCTTTCTAGAAACACCATCCGAAAATGGGTCAGAGCGCCCGAAGCCACTCAGCCGGCGTACCAACGGTGCGCAACCTTCAACAAACTCAGCCCTTTCCACGAGACGCTGGAACAGGCGCTCAAGGCCGATTCGTTCCGGCCAAAACACAACCGCAGGAGCGCCAAAGCGCTTTTCGAGCAGATCAAGGCCGAGGGTTACGACGGCGGCTACAGCCAGCTCACGGCGTTTGTACGCTCTTGGCGAGGTGAGCAAGGCAAGTCTTTACGCGCTTTTGTACCGCTGACTTTTGCGCTCGGCGAGGCGTTTCAATTTGACTGGAGCGAAGAGAGTCTGCTGATCGGTGGCCTGTTTCGACGTATCCAGGTCTCCCACATGAAGCTGTGCGCCAGTCGCGCATTCTGGTTGGTTGCGTACCCCAGCCAAGGCCACGAGATGCTGTTTGATGCCCATACCCGTTCGTTTGGAGCGTTGGGTGGCGTGCCACGTCGCGGCATCTACGACAACATGAAAACGGCTGTGGACAAGGTCAATAAAGGCAAAGGCCGCACGGTCAACGCCCGGTTTTCCGTGATGTGCGCGCACTATCTGTTCGATCCGGACTTCTGCAACGTGGCCTCTGGCTGGGAGAAAGGCATCGTCGAAAAGAACGTGCAGGACAGCCGGAGACGAATCTGGCTCGATGCTCAAAGCTGCATGTTCCATACCTTCGAGGAGCTGAACGTCTGGCTCGGCCAACGCTGTCGTACGCTCTGGGCCGAACTTGTACATCCGCAGTACAACGGTTTGACGGTGGCAGAAGTCCTGGAGCTGGAGCAGGCTGAAATGATGCCGATGCCGACGGCCTTTGATGGCTACGTCGAACGCACCGTCCGTGTCTCTAGCACCTGCCTGATCAGCGTGGCGCGCAATCGTTATTCGGTACCTTGCGAGCGTGTTGGTCAGTGGGTCAGCAGCCGTTTGTACCCTTCGCGGATCGTGGTCATTGCCGACGAAACGGTGATCGCCAGCCATGAGCGCCTCTTTGATCGAGATCAGGTCAGTTTTGACTGGCAGCACTACATCCCACTCATCGAACGCAAGCCTGGTGCACTGCGCAATGGCGCGCCATTTGCTGATCTGCCAAAACCGTTACGGCTTCTCAAACGGGGACTGAGGCGTCACACCAACGGTGATCGAATCATGATGCAGGTACTGGCTGCTGTGCCAATTGCGGGTCTCGAACCTGTGCTGGTGGCGGTGGAACTGGTACTTGAATCGGGAAGTCTGAGCGCCGATCACATCCTCAATGTCCTTGCCCGCCTGACCTCCACCGCACCACCTCCCTGTGTAGAAACCAGCCTGCAACTCAAGGTCGCGCCTGTTGCCAATACGGCGCGCTACGACCGGCTCCGTACGACCGATGAGGAGAATCGCAATGCGTGACCTGATGACTGAACTCAAAGAACTGCGCCTGCACGGCATGGCCAGTGCTTGGGAAGAACTGGTATCTCAAGGAACAGCGTCGACGGCTTCATCGAAATGGCTGCTGGAACATCTGCTTCAGCAGGAACATGCGGATCGCGCGGTGCGCTCGGTGAATCATCAGATGAACATGGCAAAACTCCCCATGCACCGTGACTTAGCTGGCTTTGACTTCAGAGCTTCCAGCGCTGATGCCCGGCTGGTCAGCGATCTATCCAGCTTAGCGTTCACTGAAACCGCGCAAAATGTCGTGTTCATCGGAGGCCCTGGAACCGGGAAAACACACCTGGCCAGTGCCTTGGCTGTATCCGGAATCACGGCCCACAACAAACGCGTGCGCTTTTTCTCCACGGTGGATCTGGTCAATCTGCTGGAGCGTGAAAAGTACGATGGTAAGGCAGGCCGAATCGCCCAGGGACTGCTACGAACAGACCTGGTGATACTGGATGAGCTGGGGTATTTGCCCTTCAGTCAAAGCGGCGGTGCCCTGTTATTTCACCTGCTGTCCAAACTGTACGAACACACCAGCGTGGTTATCACCACCAACCTGAGCTTCTCGGAATGGTCGAGTGTGTTTGGCGACGCCAAAATGACTACGGCTCTGCTGGATCGGCTGACACACCATTGCCATATCGTTGAAACAGGCAACGAGTCTTACCGCCTTCAACACAGCACCTTGGCCGCCCAGACAAAGATCAAATCACGGGAACGAAAGCGCAAGGACGGAGATGATATCGGGGAAGATGAGCCATTTTGATCCGCACCATAAATGCCCTGCTGCATGCATAAATGCGGTGGGGCTTGATGCGTCTTGAATCGGAACACTGCTGCTAAGCTTATCCACAATTGCTGGGACAGAAATCAGCAATCCGTCCTGGGTCAATTTTCATTCGGCAGGGTGGGGATGCGGACAAAAACTTGGACTGGTTATGCCGCTAAGCCCAGGCTTTCACGATACTCAATGGGACTGAGCGCGCCGAGGGAAATCTTTATACGTTTTTCGTTGTACCAGCGAATGTATGAATCCAAGGCCTGAATGAACTGCTCGATGCTCGTTGACTGCCAGTTGCGAGGATAGAACAGTTCCGTTTTCAGTCGGCCGAAGAAACCTTCACAAGCCGCGTTGTCTGGTGAGCAGCCTTTGCGCGACATCGAACGAATCAGCTTCGCATCAGCGATGCGCGATAACCAGCCGGGCCAGCGGTAGTGAGCGCCACGATCGGAGTGAACAACAGGCCGTTTATCGTTACTGGCCACCGTTTCGATAGCTGCATCCAGCATCGTGTTCACAAGCTCGGCGTCGGGACGCGTGCCGATCGACCAACTGATTACCTTCCCATCGAAGCAGTCGATCATGGGGGACAGGTACACCTTGCCTGCCGGGATCTGGAACTCCGAGATGTCGGTCAGCCATTTCTCATTCGGAGCTAGGGCCGTGAAGTCGCGGTTGAGGAGGTTTTCCGGCGCCGGACTGATCTCCCCGAGGTAGGAACCGTATCGACGCCGTTTCGGCTTGGCGACGACTAGGCACTCCTGCTTCATCAAGCGCTGCACCACCTTCTCTGAAAGGCGCACACGCTGCCTGCTCAACGAAGCTCGCATCCGACGGTAGCCATAGCAACGATGATTGCGCTCGAAT
>NZ_JASCPO010000301.1:0-5958 GCF_029960145.1 Pseudomonas sp. PS01299
GGTGGATGGCAGCTTTGCTCCCACTCGTGCTTTAAACACCGCGGACTCACAGCTTGCCATCCACCCCTCTCACCCCAGAGTTTATTCCTTTACTCAGACACAAGCGGGCTTGCTCGCGAAGAGGCCCGCCCGACCAACACAAACCCCGAGGTGAATCGGTCATCGACCAGCCCGATCACCAGATCAGAACAAGCGATTGGACGCACTTTCACCACCCCCGTAGCCTGAACCCACTTCAGCGCTTCGGGACTTTTCAAGATGCTCTGCCACGTCGAATCCAACACCGAACCCAACGCCCCCGCACCGCAACCGTCACAGGTGGCGTTTCGCGAATACCTGCCGCACGCCCCGCTCTCGCACGTCGCCCTGGCCGCGGAGATCGCCCTGGCGATCACCTTCAACGGCCTGAGCCAGGCGGTGATGATGGTCTCGCCCGGCAACCTCGAAGACTTCATCCGGGGCTTCAGCCTGAGCAACGCGATCATCGACAGCGTCGACGAGATCTACGACATCCGCCTGAACCATTTCGATCAGGCCTGTCAGGCCGAGGTGCAGATATCCAGTCGCGCGTTCTGGGCGCTGAAAGATCATCGTCGGCAAATGGCCGGCACCAGCGGCTGCGGCATCTGTGGCGTCGAGGCGCTGGAGCAGGCGTTGCCGCAACTGCAGATTCTGCAACCCTGCGCCCTGCCGCCGGCCGCGCATTTTGACGGTATCCGCCAACGCATCGAACAGGCTCAGCAACTGGCCCGCAGCAGCGGCGCCCTGCACGCGGCGCTGTACTTCGATGCCAGCGGTGAGGCGCTGTTGTGCCGCGAAGACATTGGCCGGCACAACGCCCTCGACAAGCTGATCGGCGCGATGCAAATCGCTGACGTCGATGCGCGCCAGGGCTTCGTGGTGGTCACCAGCCGTTGCAGCCTGGAGCTGATCCACAAGGCCGTGCGCGCCCGCCTCGGCACCCTCGTCAGCCTGTCCGCCCCCACCGCATTGACCGTGCGCTGGGCGCTCAAGCATCACCTGAATCTGATCCACGTTCCGCACCGTAACGCCCCCCGAATCTACAGCCCGATCCAGGAGCTTTCGCCATGAGCAACACCCTCACCCACCTCGACGATCAGGGCCGCGCCAACATGGTCGACGTCTGCGACAAAGCCGCGACTCGCCGCGAAGCCACGGCGCAGGCCTGGGTGCAGATGCGCCCGGAAACGCTGCAGATGATCCAGGCCAACGGTCACCCCAAGGGCGACGTTTTCGCCGTGGCGCGCATCGCCGGAATCCAGGCGGCCAAACGCACCCACGAACTGATCCCGCTGTGCCATGCGCTGCTGCTCAGCTCGATTCACGTTGAACTCAAGGCCTGCGAACCGGACCGCGTGCAGATCACTAGCACCTGCCGCCTCACCGGCCAGACCGGCGTCGAACTCGAAGCCCTGACCGCCGCCAGCGTCGCCGCATTGACGATCTATGACATGTGCAAAGCGGTGGACCGGGCCATGGTCATCGGCGACATCCGCCTGCTGAGCAAACACGGCGGACGCTCCGGGCATTTTCAATGGGAGGACGCGCAATGATCCTGATCAACTACTTCGCCAGCTACCGTGACCGCCTCAATCTGGGCGGTGAAAAAATCCCTTTGAGCGACAACCTGACCTGCATCGAAGACGTGCGGCAATTGCTCATGGCCCGCGGCGAGGAATGGCGCGAAGTGCTTGGCGCCGGCAACCTGATGTGTGCGTTGAACCAAGAGCTGTGCCAACCGAGCGCGGCGATCGAAGACTTCGACGAGATCGCGTTTTTCCCACCGGTCACCGGGGGCTGAGCATGACGGTTCGAGTTCAGTACAAAAGCTTCGACGTCGGCCAATTGACCGCCGACCTGCATGCGCGCAATCCACGGGTCGGCGCGGTGGTGAATTTCATCGGCTATGTGCGTGATCTGAACATTGGCCAGAGCGTGAACGAGCTGTTCCTCGAGCACTATCCGGGCATGACCGAAAAAGCCCTCGAACGGATCGCCGACGAGGCACGCGAGCGCTGGCCGCTGCTGGGTGTGGAGATTGTGCATCGGGTCGGCGCGCTGGCGGTCAGCGAGCCGATCGTGTTTGTTGGCGTCAGCAGCAAGCACCGGCACATGGCGTTCGAAGCCTGCGCGTTCATCATGGATGTGCTCAAGACCCGCGCGCCGTTCTGGAAGCGCGAGAGCACGGCGCAGGGTACGCATTGGGTCGAGGCGCGGGAGAGTGACCAGAATGCGGCGCTGCGCTGGAGTCTGGCACATGCCTGAAGATCAAGAGCCCCTCACCCTAGCCCTCTCCCCGAGGGAGAGGGGACTGATTGGGGGATATTGAAGAAATTCACCGAATTGAAAGATTGGTTCTGAATCCATAATCGACTCGATCTTTCAGGTCGATGGATAACGCCAGACACCTCGGTCGGCCCCTTCACGCGCAGGCGTATGGCTGAAGATCAAATCCATCATCGACTCGATCTCTCAGGTCGATGGATAACGCCAGACACCTCGGTCGGCCCCTTCACGCGCAGGCGTATGGCTGAAGATCAAATCCATAATCGACTCGATCTCTCAGGTCGATGGATGACGCCAGACACCTCGGTCGGCCCCCTCTCCCTCTGGGAGAGGGCTGGGGTGAGGGTTGAAAGTCTGATTAGATAGCCACTCCGCCAGGATTAAACTCCGGAGTTTCGTTTGAGCACAGCGCCCAACAACCTGCCCCGCCCCGCTCCCGTCACCCTGCGCCAGGCCTGGCGCTTCTGGCTCAAGCTCGGCTGCATCGGTTTCGGCGGTCCGGCCGGGCAGATCGCGATCATGCATCAGGAACTGGTCGAGCGCCGGCGCTGGATCTCCGAGCGGCGCTTTCTGCACGCGCTCAACTACTGCATGTTGCTGCCCGGCCCCGAGGCGCAGCAACTGGCGACCTACATTGGCTGGCTGCTGCATCGCACCTGGGGCGGGGTGATTGCCGGGGCGCTGTTCGTGCTGCCGTCGCTGTTCATCCTGATTGCGCTGTCGTGGCTGTACATCGCGTTCGGCGATGTGCCGGTGGTCGCCGGGATCTTCTACGGAATCAAACCGGCGGTGACCGCGATCGTCTTGCACGCCGCGCACCGTATCGGCTCGCGGGCGCTGAAAAACAGTTGGCTGTGGGCGATCGCCGGGGCGTCATTCGTGGCGATCTTTGCCTTCAATCTGCCGTTCCCGCTGATCGTCCTCGGTGCGACATTGCTCGGCTATTTCGGCGGACGCCTGGCGCTGCAGCGCTTCGACAATGGCGGGCAGCGCAGCAGTGCCGAATCCTTCGGCCCGGCGCTGATCGATGACGACACACCGACACCTGAGCATGCGCGATTCAGCCTGCCGAAACTGTGGCGTCTGCTGCTGGTTGGCGCAGCGCTGTGGTGTTTACCGATGGGCCTGCTGACCGCGCTGTTCGGCTGGGACGGCACGTTCACGCAAATGGGCTGGTTCTTCACCAAGGCCGCATTGCTGACGTTTGGTGGCGCTTACGCGGTGTTGCCCTACGTCTATCAGGGCGCGGTCGGGCACTACGGCTGGCTGACGCCGACGCAGATGATCGACGGCCTCGCCCTCGGCGAAACCACGCCCGGGCCGCTGATCATGGTGGTAGCGTTTGTCGGTTTCATCGGCGGTTATGTGCAACCGACGTTCGGTGCGGAACATGCATTCGCCGCTGGCGCACTGGCGGCGACGCTCGTGACCTGGTTCACCTTCCTGCCCTCGTTCCTGTTCATCCTCGCCGGCGGGCCGCTGGTGGAATCAACGCACAACGAACTGAAGTTCACCGCACCGCTGACCGCCATCACCGCTGCGGTGGTCGGGGTGATTCTGAACCTGGCGTGTTTCTTCGCTTATCACGTGTTCTGGCCCAACGGTTTCGCCGGGCATGCGGATCTGTTTTCGATCGGGCTGGCGCTGCTGGCGGCGTTGGCACTGTTCATTTTCAAACGCGGCGTGATTGAAGTGTTGATCGTTTGCGCCATTGCCGGGCTGGGCTTTCATCTGATGCGCTGAATCCTGGCCTGCGAATCTCCCGTTTACACGCCCGCGAATTCCCCCTTACTATCCGGGCACACCGGTCGGCGGGCCTGCCCCGCCACCGACGTTTTCCGCCAACGGAAACACGCGTTATGAGCACGTCACCACAACAACCAGAAAGGTTGAACGTCTCCGCTGTGTGCGCCCTCTGTCACAGGGGCCGCGCATGAATCGCATCGTCAATCTCCCCATGGCCCTGCGCCGTTCCAAGCTGCGTCACTCCGCACGCCCGCCGGATATCGCCTGCTGACTCTCTCAGTCAACAAAAACGATGGATGCATGACTGTAGTGAGGGGATTTATCCCCGATGGACTGCGCAGCAGTCCTCAAAGGTTCTGTGTCACGTCTGACTGATCTCCATTTGATATCCCTGCCGGGACGCCCTACATGCGTCCGGCCCGATCCTGCGCGCCCATGCGGCGCCATCGTGAGTGATTGACCATGAAATTCGCAGCCATCGAAGACGCACGCCTGTTCCTTGAACAGAACCCCGATATCGACATGATCGAGCTGTTCATCCTCGACGCCAACGGCGTGCCGCGCGGCAAGCTGTTGCACCGCGAAGAACTGCTCGCTGTATACGAAAGCGGTCGCCCGCTGCCCAGCACCATTCTCGGCCTGACCGTGCAGGGCGAGGACGTGGAAAACTCGGGTCTGGTGTGGGACGTCGGCGACATCGACTGCCGCGCCTACCCGCTCGAAGGCAGTCTGGTGCGCCTGCCGTGGCGGCAGATTCCGACGGCGGCGGTGCAGGTCAGCATGCACCCGAGCGAGGGAATGCCGGCGAGCATCGCCGACCCGCGTCATCTACTGATCAAGGTGATCGACGGCCTCAAGGCCGAGGGTTTTCACCCGGTGATGGCGTGCGAGCTGGAGTTCTATCTGCTCGACGCCAAACGCGATCACAACGGTCGCCCGCAACCGGCGCTGGACGCCGACGGTGGCCGACCGCGACACACCCAGGTCTACGGTTTGCGTGAAGTGGAGCAGATCGAACCGTTCCTCGCCGACCTCTACGGCGCCTGCAAACTGCACGGTATTCCGGCGCGCACGGCGATCTCGGAATACGCCCCGGGCCAGGTGGAAATCACCCTCGAACACGGCGACGCGTTGCTCGCGATGGATCAGGCGGTGCGCTACAAACGCCTGGTCAAAGCGGTGGCGCACAAGCACGGCATGCGGGCGACGTTCATGGCCAAGCCGTTCGATGATCTGGCCGGTACCGGCATGCACATGCACGTCAGCCTCGCCGATGCCGAAGGGCGCAATCTGTTTGCTTCCGAAGACCCGGCCGGTACCCCGCTGCTGCGCACCGCGATTGGCGGCATGCTCGCCTCGCTGCTCGATTCGCTGCTGCTGTTCTGCCCCAACGCCAACTCCTACCGCCGCTTCCAGGCCAACAGCTATGCGCCTTTGGCGCCGACCTGGGGCGTCGACAACCGCACCGTCAGCCTGCGCGTACCGGGCGGCCCGGCCAACACCCGGCACATCGAACACCGCATCTGCGGCGCCGACGCCAACCCGTATCTGGCGGCGGCAGCGATCCTTGCCGGGATCCATCGTGGCATCCGCGAGGATCTGGATCCGGGCGCACCGGTCGAGGGCAACGGCTATGCACAAGCCAAGGAATTACTGCCGACCGATTGGCTGACCTCGCTGCAGGCGCTGGAGAATTCGGTGTGGGCACGGGATGCCCTGGGGCAGGAATTTCTCGGGGTGTATCTGGCGGTGAAGCGTGCCGAGTACCGGCAGTTCATGGCCGAGGTGGGTGAACAGGATTGGCGCTGGTATCTGACCGAAGCCTGAAGCCTCACACCATCCCCCCTGTGGGAGCGGGCTTGCTCGCGAAGGCGTCGGCACAGTCAATATTTCAGTGACTGACCC